>JAYEOC010000024.1:3066-5021 GCA_034722635.1 Methanobacteriota archaeon | reverse complement strand
GAATCGTAGAAGTAAAAGCACCGGAATCGCGGCTTTGTCAGACCCAACGTCTTCCCTTTCCAGGCGTCAGTATGCAAGAATTCGCCACTCTCCGCTATTTTTTCCGCAATTCTTATCCGCTCTTCGAGATCCTCAATACTTCGTGAGTGCACGCAGTCTCGTATCCTTATGCTATCCGGTCTTTTGTCCTCTTCCGGGAAAAAGTCATCCACTTCTGCTATTATCACATCCCATCTATTTAGCGGGCTGTTCAGCGGATAAATCCGTTTCAGTTCCCAGTATTCATTTGCAGCAATTGCATGATCGCTTTTTACGCTTAAAACAGTAAACCGTACCTTTGCAGGTAATAGTTCCCTAAACCTACCTGCTTCAAACCATTCCCGTAATGCCCAAACGGTTTTATTTGCACGTTTGAACCGCACCAGCCCGATGTCGCCCTGTAATTTCTGCACGTACACGTGATACGGCGCTTTCTGTTTCAGTTTGGTAGAACACGCTTTTAGCTCGTTCCAGGTTAGCGGTTCCGCTTGCTCTTCCAGTATCCGCTCTACTTCCTTTCTGAACTTCTCGTATGGCATGATTCAATCTTAATGTTTCAGACATTTGCATTTAAAGATTTTTTTATCAGCCCCGCCGCACTTCTTTCCGCTGCGCCAATTGATACCCACAAACCACGCTCATATAGCCACTCAACTGCTCGTCCAGTCCTTCGCTACCAGTATCAACCATAAGAACCGGCGTTTCCTGCAGCTTTTGCGGTGTCGCAAGCGCAATCACATTCTCCACGCCGACCTTTTCTATTACTTCTGCACTCAACTGCTGATTGCCACGACCGAAGACAAAACCCTGTGCACCAATAGGGCTAACCAGTAACCTTGCTCTCGGTTCGTGCTCCAGCAATTGCAGCAGTTCCTGTTCATTCAAATCTTTACCCACCAATTTACCGTTCTTCACGGCATCCACACCCAGCAATGTCTTCTCCTCGCCCAAGCCCAACACCTCCGCGATTTTATGGGTTGTAGTCCCGGCACCTAAGATGTAAAGTTCTTCGGGTATCATAAACTCGGATGCGAACTTTGCTATCTCTTCCTTCGCTCTTTCTTCACTCACACTCTGGAACAAGCTTTTCCCTTGCTGTACCAGAACCGGCTCGTATGGCATGCGTGCATACCCAAATACAGTCATCCGCAGTTCGTTTCGTCTGTATGCGTCTTCATCCGTATCCATTATCTCCGCATCTCGCAGTTCCGTATCGCCCGCCACAAAAAGCTCGACTAATCTCGTGGCACTCTTAGGACTTATCGCAAATACCGCAGAGTGCATCTTCACACCCGCAGGGATTCCTAATATCGGTATCTCTTTGCCGACTACGCTGTACACATCCCGCGCTGTGCCATCACCACCACAGAACAGTAGTAGTTCTACGCCCTGTTCCAGAAATAGCGTACATGCGTTTTTTGTATCAGCGTTCGTGCTTCGTCCATCGTACGAATAAACCACTTCGTAGTTCTGGTTTAATACCGCTACTTCGCCCATATCACCTGCGCAAGTAAGAATAGTAGCGTCTATATCCCGTTCTTGCATGCTTTTCTTCGCGCGCGCTAATGCTATTGGCCGTGCACCTCTGCTCACCGCTTCGTTTACCAGCCCGTCCGTGCCTTTTAGCCCTACGGACCCACCCATTCCCGCTATCGGGTTGATGAGGAAACCTATTTTCATTTTATGTTTTTATGCTATCTTACGTGACACATGTTTGACTAAGATTGAATCAGTCCTATAACCATATCCACAAATCTTCTATTTGTCTCCTTGTAATATATATATCCATTAATATATGCAAGATGCCGGACTATTGTCTGATTCCACACCTTTAATGAATCTCAATTTCCTGCTCATAACTTAACCTATATATTCCCCAACCATTATACGTTTTAATTACCCTTAACCTCCTGTAT
>JAYEOC010000024.1:0-2966 GCA_034722635.1 Methanobacteriota archaeon | reverse complement strand
TAATATATGCAAGATGCCGGACTATTGTCTGATTCCACACCTTTAATGAATCTCAATTTCCTGCTCATAACTTAACCTATATATTCCCCAACCATTATACGTTTTAATTACCCTTAACCTCCTGTATCCGGAATCGAGCATCAAACCCCCAAGAAGCAGTTTCTTTGATCAAACATCCTTCTCCCAACATTTTAAGCATCAAACCCCCAAGAAGCAGTTTCTTTAATCAAACATCCTTCTCCCAACATTTTAAGAATCAAACCCCCAAGAAGCAGTTTCTTTGATCAAACTTTCTTTCCTAAAGAAAGTTTGAGTTATAAGCGAACAATCTCCGCTAGTTTCCCGCATGTCGCAAGCACATCCTTGTATATCACAAGTGCACCCTGGATGCCGTCCACATGCTCAACCCTCTGAAAAGCGTTTTTAACTGATTGCCCATCGCTAACGGAATTGCAAAGCGCAGTAGCAGCGGCATCGGACAATGATGCGCTATTGCTCATCACCGTTGCAGCATCCGCGTTACCAAAGCTTATAGAATGGCCCACGGACCCCGAAGAGGTGCATATACCTAATAAAACAGAAGAGGGTCGTATCTTAAGCGCGATTTTATTAGAAAATGGGCTTTCCCCTGCATATATTCCAACTAGCACGTCTCTATCAGTTATCAACGCAACGTCACCGCCGTTATCCACCATTGCATAACTAGCACCGGCATCTCGCATCGCAGCCACTGCAAAATCCGCTAAAGTACCCGCTACTGCGGACATCGGACCTATACCGAACTTACTCGCGGATTCTATCATCCGTAGCACAATCTCGGGTAGCTCATTCGTTTTGTCTATCGGATACTCATCAAGCGTAACGGCAAAATAGGGCTGCCAGCGCACAAACCGTTCCAAATCCGTTCTCCGTTCTTTCAGCTCCGCTTTTGCTACTTCTATGTACCGCTTTTCGTCTGCCGAAATCCATGCAAGAGTCTCTTTTAGCGCGAATCGCTCTTTCATTTCTTCTTCGATCCTCGTAATTCTTATCTTTAAATATGTAACCCACGCTAAAATTAGGCAGCACGGTAAGCATAGTTTTAAGTGCCGTCTAGGGACATAAGATCTCCTGCCGTATGTTGACTGGCAATGTGGAGTTGGTTTGCGTGATGCTCCGCGGCAGCCTGTACTACCGATAAAGCCCGGTCGGGGTGGTTATTGGTCTCACTGATGTGTGCCAAAATCACATGCTCGAGCTGGCTGCTGGCAACTTTGCTCAAAAGATCACGAGACGCTTCATTCGAGAGGTGCCCCTGGTTGCTTTGAATCCTCTGTTTTAGTTCCCACGGATATGGCCCCTCTTCCAGCATCTTAATATCGTGATTCGCTTCCAGTACTACAATCTGGCATCCTTCAAGGTTGTGGCAGACCGATTCCGTTGCAACACCAAGATCTGTGGCAATACCTACCTTTGCGCTACCGTCTTGAATCGTGAACCCCACGGGGTCGGCAGCATCGTGAGAAACGGAAAAAGGGTGGATTGTAAGGCTACCTATGTCGAAGGCAGCCCCACTTTGAAACCCTATGGTTTCCTGTATGACGCCAAGTTCGGTCTTCGCTGCGGTCAGCGTTGGTTCGTTGATATAAACCGGCAGTTGGAAACGCCGTGAGAGCACACCTACACTTTGAATATGATCTGTATGCTCGTGTGAGACCACAATTGCGTCCAGTGCTTCCGCTCCGGTACCTATTGACCGCAAACGCCGTTCGAGCTCTATACCTGACAGACCGGCATCTATTAATATGGCGGTTCTGCTATTAGAGACATAAATAGCATTTCCTTTGCTTCCGCTTGCCAATACGCATAGTTTTGTCATTTGTCTCTACTCTAATATGTTTGACGGTAGATATACTATATTAAACTTGTTGTTATTTAACGGTTATTAGCACGCAACGCTTTTAGTTGGTCAGCACAAAAAGAGTCAAAAAAAACTGTTATCACACATCAATAGCCGTAGAACCCAATTTATCAAAGGGGGGGGGTAAAGTGGACAAAAGAAGCGCTGAAAATCTACGACGATTGGATCGAAAAATCTGAGACATTGCCAATGTGGGATGCTACTATAAAACCGGCTTTTGGGTAAACTATTTATTGGGAGTTCCCGAAGGTAAATCTTTTTCTTTTTTGTTATTTTTTAGCTATCCTATACATTAGACGAACCGCCACTTCTACTCGAGCCCCATCCTGAGACGTTTATCCGGGTCTCTAAAAGTAACCTCGTTCACGTTAAAATATGCGGGATTGAAATTGTCGCCAAGCCATTCCAGCATTTCTTCATACTCTTCATGCTCGGGATCTTTTATAATCTCCAAAAGCTCTTCATAGCCCCAAATCCCGCCGCAATCTTCAGGTGGACATGCCCTTCTCCCTTTGAGGCATATCGGATACTTAACACCACTCTCTCGTGGCAGTATTTTTTCCAATAGTGTCTCATGTTCCCAAGCATCGCCAAAATCATATACATAATATGCCAATTCATTTGTCATAGAGAAATAGTCGGCTATTTTTTGTCGCTTGTCTAAAGAGCGTTTACACTAACATCGTCATTTGGGTTCCCTATTATCTGCTTTAAACCAGTAGAAGGATTCACAACTTCGAATTCATGCAGATGATTACCTGACCATCCCATGGCGTCTTGAATGGCGACATGTAAATCCCAAAATGAATATGTTTCTGGTACTTGTATCCGCCGCCAGATCGGTGGTGTACTACCCCCAAGCGTGATCTTAAATTGATACACGTGATTGTATTTCTTTTTCATCTGCGTTCCTTCCTTTATACCATTTATAGTACGCACCATCTTTAAATAATTATGGTTTCGCGAGGGCATCTTTGCAGTCTCGAAATGTTTATGTTTCCTTAAAAACATTCCGTATTCCTTAGCGTTTTTGTACTTGTATAGCCAACATAATAACCGAAAAGCT
>JAYEOC010000023.1:1293-5028 GCA_034722635.1 Methanobacteriota archaeon | reverse complement strand
TTATTATTTGGCACAAGGCACTTCTATGGCTACGCCGCACGTATCTGGTGTAGCAGCACTCTTGATCGCTAATGGTGTGACAGGACCCGATAATGTAAGAGAGATATTAGAGAGCACGGCAGAAGACAAAGGTACTACTGGTTGGGACGACGAATACGGCTGGGGTATTTTAGACGCTTGTGCCGCGCTTCAATCGCTAATGTGCCATGGCACTTGCTGCAATTATTCCAACTGCACCGATACATACGCCCAAAATGTAACCTGTAAGGAATGTATAGATGCAGGTAAATACTGGAAACCGAACGAGGATGCGATATGTTTTGGTACCGGAACGCCTCGCGAACTCTGCCTGAATTATTGCCCGGACTGCTGTAACGGTACCGATGACAACGGTGATGGTAAGGTTGACTATCCCTCGGAAGATAAGTGCGTTTGCGGGCTTGATCCAAGCGAAGACGATCCGATGCAGCCAATCCCGGAACTATCAACGATTGTTCTGCTGAGTATCGGCTTGCTCGCGCTTGTGGGTTACACAATGCAAAAGCGAACAGAGAGACAATAAGGATAACCGTTCTCAGAATAAGATTTTTTTTTAGCTTTAGCAAAGAACTTATACTTTGTATAAAATGAAAAAAATCACGATTTTCATCGTAGTCCTATTAGCCTTACTATATCTGCCTACTTGTGTATGGCTGGTGAATCTCTGGCTAACCGACCCTTACTACACGCACGGATTCTTGATAGTGATTATATCATGCGTCATCGCATGGCTAAACATTCAGCGCTATAATAAGGAATGCGAGATAGAACAACCCGGACCTTTCGGCATCTACATCTTCGCTTTCGGGCTATTACTCTTCGCGATTGGTATTATCAAAGTATTTCCGTTTTTAACCGCGCTCTCTTTCTTGTTCACTGCAACCGGGTTACTCCTGTATTACTATGGTAAACGCATGATGCGTGCCCTTTTGTTCCCGATAGCGTACCTCATCTTCGCTATCCCCTTGCCTGTCGAGTGGCTGAGCAAAGTCGCATACCACCTGCAATCGCTCTCCGCTTGTTATGCTGCATCAATAATCGAGATGCTAGGGATTTCCATTGAGAGAACAGGCGCGGAGATACATCTACAAAACGCTTCTTTTGTTGTCGGTGCACCGTGCAGCGGCATGAATTCGCTAATCTCGTTACTGGCTTTAGCCACAATATTTATCTATATTTTAAAATGCCCGCTATACAAAAGAGCTGCTCTCATTCTTGTCGCGGTCCCGATAGCCCTTTTCGCAAACATACTCAGAATCGTGTCCCTACTACTGATTGCAGAGACATACGGTGCAGACACAGCGACCGGTTTCTTCCATACTTTCTTCAGCCCGCTGCTATTCTTCATCGCATTTATATGTTTAATATTAATCAGTATTGTTATTGGATGTAATGTGACAGCGAGGGAATAATATGAGAAGATTCTTTGAGGAATACCATAAGGTGATTGGAGTTCTTTTGCTTACCTTCGTGATAATATTGCTCTTTTCAACACCGTCCATGATCTTTGCCAAATCGTTCACGACCATAGGCACCGAACTCTCGCATGCGTCTTCGGATGAGACCTTAGTGCGAGCAAAGATAGATTTCGGTAGTAATGAGCACATGCGTGCATTCCCGAAAGAAATTGGTGACTGGTGGGGGACGGATTACGACACAAAGGGGCTTGCCAAAAGGCTGGGTGCGGACGTGCTACTCATGCGTGCCTATTCCAACCCAGATTTTTACCAGCCCGTGTTTTTCCTCGTCATGCAATCCTATAACCGCTCAAGTTTCCATCCCCCGATCGTATGTTATCCCGCTTTGGGCTATACAATAGTAGAAGAGGGAAAAGAGGAGATACAAGTACAGGATGTAAGCTGGGTAGAAGATCCACTGTACACCAAACCCTGGAATAAAACGGGTATATCCACAAACAGGACGTTATCGGCTAAGAAGCTCGTGGTCGTAAAGGAATCGCCCGATGGCACGGTAACCGAGCGACGGGTAGTCCTATATTACTACGTAAAAGAGAAACCAGTATCAAATACAGTCACGATGATCCGTATATCCGCTCTTGCTCCGCTCGAGGGCTCGTATGATGCGGTTTTGGATATATGCGAGCAGTTCATGCTGGATACCCTGCCCTACATGTTTGAGGCACAAAAAAAGGATCCCACAGTTATTTCCATGCTCTTCGCCAAGGGTCCGGTCACAGGTATAATAGTGATCATATTGGCATTGCTTGTACCATTCGCAATTATATTCTATCCGCAGATAAGGAATATGCAGCGAAGGAAGGATACGCGGCGTGGGCGGCGATTATAAGTACAGAGGTGCAACAACAAATAGTATAATGTTGATAACGCCGTGCGAAACGGTGATCCCGTATATTGAACCGGTTCGATAACGTACAACAGAAAACATAACGCCAACGGAAAAAGCAAGTAAACAATCCAGAAAGCTGAGATTGCCCGCGTGAAGCACCCCGAAAATAACTGACACAAAAAGAATGGCCCACCATTTACTTATCATTTGCAGTGTGGTAAACTGCATCAAGCCACGAAAAGATAGTTCCTCTAAAAAACCGGTAGATACAAGTATGATTAGTACTAAAGCGATAAGATTAGGTATTGCTAAGTACAGGCCAAGAGGGCTGGGCTTTAAAATTAAATATTCCATAATACCGAAAGGCACGGCCATGAGTATAACGCCCGCTTCAATTGGCACGTCCCTCCGGCGTGGCAGGACAAGTCCGGCATCTTTTGGACGAATGCCTAGCAACCACATACAGGTGAACACGGCGATGAAGATAGGTATAGAAATGAGTATGAACCAAAAAATACGGCTGAAGTGCACAATCGGCATTGATAAGCTCAGTATACGTATCATGGGCGGGATAACGAGCGCGGTAAGGAATTGCGCGAAGACTTTATTTTTATCGTATTCTATGGCGGCGTAGAGAAGCAGCCCGCACAGGATTAATATATGCGATACCACGCCCAATAGCGGGTCGTAACTCGTTAGCAATTCTGCACCGGTAAGCAGAAACAGGTAGGTAGCACAGATGAAAGCGAGATTAAAATCCCTTTTCCGTATTGTTTTTTCACGCGGCTGCTTCCGCAAAGGCGGCTGCCGGTAGTGTTTTTTCTGCGTGGAACGAGTGGGATAACCTCTTGATGGTTTGGTCGGTCTCCATAGAGGGTGGTTTTTCAAAAGGGGCGATTTGTTTCTGTTTAACCACCTAATTACACGGTTCTTACCAGTTTTTTTGTCTCTTCGCATTTGGTCGTGTCATCTTCCTGTTATTACGAAAGCCGAAAAGTTTATATATACACGGAAAACTTTATATGTATCAGTGTAAAACATGGTTATAACAGATGTCACAATCAGATAAAGGAATAGTCTATAAAAAGGGAGAAAAAAAACAATGTTGAGTATAGTAACAACTACAACTACAACGACGGTTGTAGCTTTGGGTCAGGCCGCGATGTTTGGTGCTATTGGTGTGATTGTGTTGATCACGCTTCTTATAGCGAAAGAATTGCTAAGTGCAAGTGAAAATAGAAAGGCGACACGCATTGGTAAAGCTACATCTGTGGCAATTTATCCACTTCTATTCGCATTTTTGGCTATTGTCGCCGTTGCCGTAGTGAGTGCTTTATAACGTACTTTTTTGTACAATGAATATTTGTGTTGTGGTTGCTTGAGCCTGTA
>JAYEOC010000023.1:0-1193 GCA_034722635.1 Methanobacteriota archaeon | reverse complement strand
GATGACAAAATCAACGAACAAAAGACATTTACTGACGGAAAGATTAGCGTAATCGGTGATAAGGTACAAAAGGGGAAACGTAAAAGAGCCGATTACATACTCAGAATCTCAAGGAACTTCCCCATTGCGGTTATAGAGGCAAAAGCGGCATACAAAAAACCAGGTGATGGACTGCAGCAGGCAAAAGAATATGCTGAGATCCTCGATCTTAAATTCGCATATTCAACAAATGGTCATGGCATAATTGAACATGATTATATCACGGGATTGGAGCGAGAACTGGCCAAGTTGCCGCCGCCCGAAGTTCTATGGGGTCGTCTAAAGGAAACCGAAGGGATACGATCGGAAATAGAAGCTAAACTATTGAGCCCCTACTACGCAATTGCCGGGAAGAAAGCGAGATATTACCAGGAAATAGCGATTAACCGTGCGGTTCCGGCAGTCCTTGAAGGTAAAAGAAGGATTCTTCTTACATTAGCTACCGGCACAGGTAAAACATACATCGCTTTCCAGATAATCTGGAAATTATGGAATACACGATGGAATCGAACAGGTGAATATAGAAAGCCAAAGGTCCTCTATTTAGCAGATAGATCCGTTCTTATAGATGATCCAAAAGGCTACTTCTCTACTTATCAGGCTATTGCCAGGGATGAGAAACGACCGGGCTTGTATCGAGACTATCCCTCTGATTTCTTTGACCTGATAATTGTTGATGAATGCCATCGCGGGAGTGCACGAGAAGATAGCAACTGGCGAGAAATCCTTGAATATTTTAGGTCGGCTGTTCAGATCGGAATGACTGCAACACCGCTGCGAGATGACAATCGGGATACCTACAAATACTTTGGCAATCCCATCTACACCTACAGCCTGAAGCAGGGTATCGAAGACGGGTTCCTTGCCCCCTACCGGGTTCACAGGGTAGTGTCTTCCGTGGACGCCATTGGCTGGAGACCGTATAAAGGACAAGAGGACAAATACGGGCACGAGGTTCCTGACGGGCATTATGATACCAATGATTTTGAACGGAGTGTTTCACTGATAAAACGAACCGAAGCATATGCCAAACATCTAACGGCACATTTGAAGGGCTCGGATAGGTTAGGAAAAACGATAGTCTTTTGTGTGGATCAGGACCATGCGGAACAGATGCGAATGGCATTGAACAACCTAAATGCAGATTTAGTAAA
>JAYEOC010000022.1:0-5038 GCA_034722635.1 Methanobacteriota archaeon | reverse complement strand
CCCGCGACATACTTATCGAAGAAATCCGCCTGCCCGAAAGTTCTTGCCGGGAATATACCAACCAGAATCGGAACATCTACCGTGCCCAACTCATCAAAGAACTTATCCAGAACGTCCGTGTAGTAAACGACCTGAGTTTGCAGGTATTCCACACCGACATTTATCTTTCTCTTCACTTTCCCGACCTCGGCCTTTAAATGTGCCGCACCAGGTGCCGCCGCACCGCCTACGTGCAGTTTCGGCGGGTTATGTATTTCATTACCTCCAAGGTCTTTGCCCTCGTCCACCATAGCCCGTATCAGCTTTATCAGCGTGGTTGAGTCCAGATCGAATACCGGCTTGGCATCCGGTGTATCTCCTAAAGATACGTGGTCGCCCGCTAACGCTAAGATATTCTTCAGCCCTAAGGCACCCGCGCCAAGCACGTCTGATAGAAGCGCCATACGATTCCTGTCCGAACATCTCAACTGGTAAACGCATTCCATACCTGCCTCTTTCTGGATTAGATATGACGCCGCCATGCTGTTAACATACGCGAAACTCTGTGGATTGTCCGTCACGTTACAGGCTACTACCATACCCTTTAACTCTCTTGCCATCTCAATCGGCTCGTTGACATCACCCGCTTTCTCTGGCTCTAACTCGCCTGTGAAGACGTACTTCCCGCTTCTCAAATCTTTCATCAAATCGCTATAAACTTCATCACCCATTTTTCCTTTCACTTTCCTCCTTTACTCATCCAGCTTTGGCTTCGGACCGAATTTTACGGTCATCATTCCCTTCATAGCGCCTATCACATCCATCCCTACTGGCTCTTCTATCTCGAACAGCCGTGGCCGCTTCATTTTACTCCACTCGTGCGGGTCAATCATCTGCTCGAACTTCTCGACTTCGCCAAGTTTCTCCATTCGCTTGTATATCTTTACCCAGGCACAGTCCTTTTCCTCGTCTATCTCACATTTATCGCCTTCTCGCACACCACCACATGGACCGTTCATCAAGCCCTTTCCGCACGAAGTCAATGGACAGATACCAGCCGTCTTGCCTAATTCGCACATTCCACAGGACTGACATGTCTCCTTGAATTTCTTAGGACCGCCCCCTACAAGCCCCAGAGCATCATTTCCCGGGATTACGGCTTTCGAAATCTCCATCTTTTCGTCCATGTATTCGGTCACTACTTGCACACCATCACCGCAACTCAACACCAAAACGGCATCGCGATTCTCAAGCTCCTTTCGGTTCTTTTCCAGCCATACCCCGCTCTTCTCGATGTCACAGGCTTGAATACTGAACGGCAGGGGCATTTTGAAGACATCCTTCCCTTCTTTCGTAAGGGCCTCAGCCATCGCATTTACCGCTTTTGTGTCGCCGGTATGATAAAACGTAGCACAGCCACCACAGCCCATCACTACGACCTTCTTCTTACCTTCGAGGTAACCTAAAATCTCCTCTATCGGCTTTTTCTCTTGCGCAATCATTTTATTTCTTTCTTATATATACCTCCACTGTATATGAGGGAAAAGAGTAATATATAAGATTTTCTATTTTTGCCGGCATCCCTTTTGTTTGACCACCCAAACGTGTAGCGCAACTAACTAAACAAAAGCATATACAATCCCGCTAGCACTAATACAACACCGGATATTCTTTTGATAACTAAACCGTACTTGATAAACGGTTTTAAAGTGAAACGAGAAGTATATGCAATTGCAAGTAGCGGTATTCCCATCCCTAATGAATAGATAGCTAAAAGAAAGCCACCGTATAATATATCGCCTTCCACTGCCACTATTGCAAGTATTGCCCCCAATATGGGACCGATGCAGGGAGTCCAGACAATACCAAGCGTGAAACCAAGCGTGAAACCGCCTACTGCTCCGCCACCAGCGTTGAGTCCCGAAAACTTCGTGCCTATCCCCGTGTTTGGCATGACATTGCGAACCTTTTGCTCGATCGCATCAAAAAGCATGTACAAACCGAGAAATATTATTATTACACCTCCGATCACATAGAGCAGGGCTTGATACTGCTGAAATACCGATCCAAATGCAGAAGCAAGTACACCCAGCAGTGTAAATGAACAGGACAGTCCTATAACAATAGTAATAGGTATGAATTTACCGGATTTCGTTGAATATGCCGCGATTAAAGGTATCACCGGAAGTATGCAGGGAGACAAAACGCTTAACAAACCAAAGGAAAAAGCGATAAGAGGTGACGGTGCTATCATCTCTTTGCATATCGCCTCCGGCACCAATGCCAACATACAAAGAGTGCTCCCATTACCGCCACCAAATGAAATCCCGGTGACTGAGACTGTGCCGCTTGCGGTTGATTGTATGGTTCACTAGCCCGCTGCAGCTCTTCTAACAGTGTATCCGCATCACGATATCCGGTTATACGGTATAGTTCCTCACCCTGCGAGTTTGCGAACACGATTACGGGAATACCGCGGATGTGATACTGCCTAGCAAGCACTTCTGTGCCCATTAAAGGCACGAAATCCTTGGACTTCTCTATCACCCGCTCATCGCTAAAAGTTGCCTTTTGCTTTGTGCACCAGGGACAGTTATCGGAATAGAAAAAAATCATTACAGATTTGTTTTGTGCCGTGGCAATTTGCATAGCTTCTTGAGATGCAGTATGCCATGTTATTGACGATTGTGCGCTTACGTTTACCGTAGCATGCTGCGACAACGTCATTGTAAGCATCAGCAGTACGGAAAAACAAATAATAATTAAAAATACTTTTCTCTTCGTTCCCACAAATTTTACCTCCTCGTTATTTCGCTAAATCTGATGACTTTTCCCTTACAAATAAATAGATAGATAGACTTAGCCCTAAGGTATCCTACACTATAAATATAAAGAAGGTTTAACAGGTTAAGGAGTGTAATGTAAGAACCATGACGATACCCCTGCCGGATGTGCAAGCAAGCAGTCCCGACATAAAGATAAACCTGACGAGAGTAGGTGTAAGAAACGTGAAGAAGTTGGTAGAGGTAGCGCGAGCAGGCGGGAAAAGGCCTGTGATTCTCATATCTGACTTTTACATCTTCGTGGACCTGCCAAGCGATATAAAGGGCGCGAATTTATCACGTAATTTTGAAGCAATGTATGAAGTGCTGGAAGAAGCGGTTAGCGCGCCGATATACGATGTGGAAGAGTTATGCAGCGAAGTAGCAAAGCGGGTACTCCTTCTTCACGAATACGCTTCTACCGCCGAGGTGGGTATGGAGAGTGTGTATATGTTAAAACGGCAAACGCCGGTAATGAATATTTCATGCCAGGAACCTGCAACTATCTTCGCGGAGGCAATAGCTTCGCGCCCCTCGCAGGGTGACAATAAAGACGATATAAGAATCAAAAAAGTGATAGGTGCCGAGATTGTCGGTATGACCACATGCCCCTGCGCACAGGAGTTGATGAGAGATAAAGTAGCGGATGAATTGAGGAAGATAGGATTAGCCGATAAGGACATAATCCGGGTTTTACATACTGCACCTATGGCAACACATAATCAAAGGGGTAGGGGTATACTGTCCATAGGAGTAGAAAACGATGTCAAAATCCCTATGGGCAAGATAATAAATATAATCGAGAGATCCATGAGTGCAAAAACGTATGAAATCTTGAAGCGCCCGGATGAGTCGAAAGTGGTTGAACTCGGACATAAGAAGCCGATGTTCGTGGAAGATTGCGTTCGAGAGATGGCGAAACGAGTGGTAGAAACATTTACTGAGCTACCAGACGAGTCCACAGTCACAATAAAGCAGATAAACGAGGAGAGCATCCATCAGCACGATGCCGTTGCCGAGCGGATAGCCTCTATCGGAGACCTGCGTAAGGAGTTAAAAGGATAAGAATAGAAAAGCCGGGGTGGCCTAGTGGGTTAGGGCGCCAGACTCATAATCTGGAAGTCGCGGGTTCGAGCCCCGCCCCCGGCATGGCTATGCTTATTAAAGGCATTACAACCTGAAATGATAAGAATCCGTAACCTATACAAAGACTGGAAAGAATTCGCTCTGAAGGACATAAATTTAGAGATTGTGCAAGGCGAATATTTCGTTATTTTGGGACCTACCGGTGCGGGCAAGACGATGCTACTGGAAACAATCGCGGGGTTTCACATTCCGGACAGTGGCGACGTATGGATCGGGGGGCGGAACGTAACGAATCTTGCACCGGAAAGACGAAGGGTAGGCTTTATCTATCAGGATTATTCTCTGTTCCCGCATTTCACAGTCGAGGAGAACATAGAATTTGGGTTGAAGTTGAATAAGACTGCATCTTCGGACGCGAATAAGAAGAGAACAGCAGAGATTATGGACTGGCTGGGAGTATCGCATCTTGCGCACCGGTATCCCACTACACTAAGCGGTGGTGAGCAGCAGAAAGTTGCGATTGCACGTGCGGTTGCTGTTGAACCGTCGCTATTACTGCTGGACGAGCCTTTGGCTGCTTTAGACCGCCGAACGCGAGATTATCTTAGAGTAGAACTGAAACGGGTGAAAGAGGAATTAGATATTACAATGGTGCATGTAACGCATGACCAGACAGAAGCGATGGTGTTGGGGGATCGAGTAGCGGTGATGATGAACGGGCAGATACAGCAGGTAGGCACGCCGTTCGAGATATTTAACAAACCTTTAAACGAGGCAATAGCGGATTTCGTGGGTGTGGAGAATATACTTAGCGGGACTGTCCGGGATAACATAAGTGGCGTTGCCGAGATAGAAGTAGATGGCGGCGCAAACATATTCGCTGTTTCTTCTTATTGCGAGGGTAAGGTGAAAGTGTTCATACGACCTGAGGATATAATTATAGCCGGGTGCCGGGAAGAGAGCAGTGCGAGGAACTGTTTGAAAGGGATAATAGAGGAGATAAACGATATGGGTCCGTTAACACGTGTAAGGCTGGATAATTCGATTGTCGTGCTTATTACGAAGCAATCGCGTGAACGGCTTGGGCTGCGAATAGGAGCGGAAGTTTACGTGTCGTTTAAAGCTACTTCGGTTCATGTGGTGCGGTGATT
>JAYEOC010000021.1:0-5072 GCA_034722635.1 Methanobacteriota archaeon | reverse complement strand
TCATCGTTGATAACAACTTCGATTATTACTTTTCGTTCTGCCATGTACAATTAAACAGGTTATGTTTTTATTAAGATTTATTACGAATCGTCTGAGAATGAATACTGTGCCCTAGTAAAAACTGGTCACCAAAAAATTCTTTATCACGACATAGTTACTAAGGTTAAACAATAAAAGAGAGCGAGAAAATGAAAACCAGAGACGTCTACCTCGGAATCGGCTTCCATACTGACGTCGGAGCAGTAGCGATAGAGAGTGCGATTCGCAGGTTCCTGGAGGAATTGGATATAAACCAGAAAGAAATCAAGGGTTTATGCACAGTGGACTTCAAAAACACCGAGTCGTTACGAGAAGTCTCTGCTAAGTTCGGCATACCCATACTTTTATTTTCACGAGACGAGATAAACGGTGTGAACGTGCAGTCGAAAAGCGCGGCAATGGCTGCGTTTAACCTAAAAGGCGTTGCTGAGCCCTGTGCTATTTTGGGTGCAACGCGGAATAATGGCAAGTGCGAATTTGTAAAGCGGAAATCATTTGATAGGAAAATAACACTGGCAGTGGTATTTTAAACCGTTTATATAGCCAACCACAAGATTACACAGATTTCCACAAACCTTTTTTACCTTCGATAAAAACCTTGACTAAAAGCGTTATTTCTGTTTTTCTTTTAGTACAGGTTTTCTTTTGCAAAAAGAAAAAGTGTCTTGTGAAATCTCGTGGTTTTTTATCCGATTATAAACATAGTTTTAGAGGTAGAAGATGCTATCAGTAGTAGGAATAGGACCAGGATCGTTGGATTTGCTTACCGAACGAGCGCGAACGCGGATTTCCAGTGCTGACGTAATTATGGGCAATGAGCGATACATTGAGCTAATAAAGGCGATCATACCGACAAATGCAGAATTGATAATAGGCAAGATGGGGACGGAAGTTGAGCGAGCAAAGAAAGCAGTCGAACTGGGAAACAGAAAAAACGTTGTCATTGTATCTGGTGGCGATCCTGGCATCTATGGTATGGCAGGGCTGATACTAGAAGTAATTGGCGATTCCGACATAGGCGTGGAAATAGTGCCAGGCATAACAGCAGCATCTGCCGCAGCCGCATTACTTGGTGCGCCACTCTCAAATGATTTCGCTGTTGTCAGTTTGAGCGATTTATTAGTGCCCTGGCCCGAGATAGAAAAGCGGCTGGAAGGTTTAGCTAGGATGGGCATCGCAGTTGCTATATACAATCCGAAAAGCAAAACCAGAACGACACAACTGGAGACGGCATACGATATTTTCATGCGGTTCCGTAACGGCAAAACGCTAGTAGGCCTAGTAAAAAACGCGGAACGAGAAGGCGGTGAAGTTGTGATTACAACGTTAGAAGATTTTACGAATTTTTATCACCAAATAGACATGTCAACGACAATTATTATTGGCTGCACGGGTACAAAAAACATTGGCGGGCGAATGGTTACACGGAGAGGCTATGAAAATAAATACGATTATGTCCGAGTGGAAGAGTCAGTCAATCAAAGTCACGAAAGAAGCGATTCGGTAGCAGCAGGAGCCCGGGTGTGGGAGCAGAGCAAGGCAATCGTAGCGGAAATCGTATCGAAATATCCGCTTAGCGAGCATGAACGACGAGTTGCGGGCAGGGTAGTCTTTGCTAATGCCGACCCCTCTTTTATGGACTTGATCGTGTTCAAACATGACCCAATTGAAAAGGGGATACAAGGCATACAAGATGGCAAAACAATCATTACAGATATTGAAATGGTAAAAGCGGGTATCAGCAAAAGATACAGGGAGAATGTGAAGTGCTTTGTGAATAACCCAAAAACACGGGAAATTGCAGTAAAAGAGAATCTTACAAGGACTGCTGCGGGATTTCGCATCGCAAAAGAGCTCATACGCGATAACATTGTGGTTATTGGGAACGCACCTTCAACATGCCTGGAGCTTTCTGCACTGCTTGAAGAAGGTATAAAGCCTGCACTCATTATCGCCACGCCGGTAGGTTTTGTCAATGCCGCTGATGTGAAGGAGGATGTATTGTCCACGGGTATACCTTGCATTGTAATAAGAGGCCCAAGAGGTGGCACTCCGTCCGCAGTGGCAATTATTAACGCGATCATCGAATTGTGTATGGAAGAAGAGCGAGGTGGAAACTAAATGAGGGACCCTATATCTGGACGAGAATACCCGGAGGCTCTCATATTAACAGCCGCGAAGATAAAAGGTGTCCGCTATGACGCTTTGATAGGAGAGATAACGAGTGGAAGAGTGGTTCTGCTTGAAGACGGTGAAATCCTCAAACGCGGTTATACAACAGGTACATGTGCCACTGCGGCTTCTAAAGCTGCTGCACTTCTGTTTGCAGGAAAAGAAGCGAATAAGGTGGAAATTACTACTTCGGCTGGCATTGAAGTGACCCTGGCTGTGGAAACTGTGGATGCGAAAGAGTGCTCTGCATGTGTTCGTGTGGATTCCGGTGATTATAAGGGCGATACGTTTAGTGGCTTGCTTATCTGTGCAAAGGCGCGACTGTTCCCGGTATTCGCTATAAGAGCCGGCAAAGGAATAGGAATAATAAAAAAGGCGGGGCTCGGTAAAATCGGTGCGCCCGATATATACCCACACATTTTGATGGACATAGAAACGAACGTGAAGGAAGTAATCACAGGTGGTGTAGAAATAGAGATTTTCGTGCCCGAAGGCGAAGCGATAGCGAAGGACACAGTTCTTCCGATGCTGGGCATAGAAGGCGGTATTCCGATATTCGGTGCTACAGGATTCATTGAACCATATACCAAAGACGGTTATAAGCATGTTATAGACGCACTCGTAAGCGGTAAAAAGAAGTTCTTAGGCGTTAGCACTGGCGAGAAGAGCAAGCGAATAGCGGTAGAGAAGCTGGATATTCCTGTGGATAATATAGTCGTTGCGGGTAATTTCGTGTGCTATGCGATAGAGAAATCGAAAGCGAAGAAGAAAGTGATATTCGCGATGCCGGCAAAGATTTGCGATCTGTTAGAGATTGATGCACATGACCATTTCGGTCTTGAATTCAGCACCGTTGCCGAACTCGTTGAACGGTTGAAGAGTACCGACTACGAGCGTTTGAAGTCGTTCTTCCAGACTCTTGCAGCGGAATTAGCACGAAAAACCGGTGCTGATGTTTATGTGTTCGATAACAGTAGCGATACATTAGGGGCTTTTATCTCAGATGAAGACTGAGCAGTCAAACATTTTTCATTCGTTTTACTGTTTTCATCTCGCAGCTTCCAGAAAGCGGAGAAAAGCTTTTTCGTTTCCCAAAGCGTGAAGGTGCGTGTAAGAAGCGAGAGCTTTTTCTCGGGCGAGTCCGTCCTTCTTGTTCGCTATTCCGACACCTTTTAGAAGTTTGTATGCGAATTCCGCCTTAACGCTTACCGCAGAGTAATGGAACTCATGCCCCCGGAATCGTTCTCCTTTTCGGAATAGCAAGCAGTCCCTTACTGAGACCGCTTCGACATAGCCCACCGCCTGAAGCCGATTTGTGAGCGTTGCGGAACCTTTGAATACACCAAGCATGTCTCTACCTTCGAGTTGTTCAAGACAGTAAAGCAAGCCGCCGCATTCTGCATAGAACGGCGACCCACGCTGAATCGTAACTGCAAGCGCCTCCCGTAAAGATGCGTTTTCCGCGAGCTGTTCTGAAAAAAGCTCCGGGTAGCCGCCACCTAGGTAATAAGCATCAGCATCGGGTAAAGAGTCCCGAAGCGGCGAGAATGGTACAATTTCTGCTCCGAACTCACGTAATACCTCTAAGTTCTCAGGATAATAGAAACAGAAAGCCTCGTCCATCGCTACACCCACCTTGACGTCATCAACCACCCGTAAACGTGATTTATGCTCGGCATCAGGAATCTCACGCTCTGTCGCTTCAAGCAAACTATCCAGGTCTATATTAGCCTCTACAAGCTTTGAAAAGCCGTTCAGGAGAGTGCAGTCAATTTCATGCGACATATAAAGTCCCAGGTGTCTTTCCGGGATTCGCATGGATTCTTCCCTCGGTATAGCACCGAATATATGCGTAATTCCTCTTAAAGCATCTTCTAGTAGTTCCTTATGTCGTGTGCTACCTACTCGGTTCAAGATGACACCTGCAAGATTAAGCGAGGGGTCAAAGGTTTTGTACCCATGGACCAGAGCAGCAACGCTACCGGCTAGCTTAGATGCGTCAACAACAAGGACTACGGGGATGTCCAGAAGTTTTGCAAGATGTGATGTGCTCCCCGGTCCACCGGCGGAAGAACCGTCGAAGAGACCCATAACGCCTTCCACTATGTTCACCCCCGATGCGTTCTTCCGGAATGAATGAACGACAGCGGAATTGGGCATCATAAACGTGTCGAGGTTTCGTGACGGTTTCTCGGCAGCGAGAGTATGCAAGCTCGTGTCTATGAAGTCCGGACCCACCTTGAACGGCTGGACATCGAATCCGTGACGACAGAACGCGGAGATAAGCCCTAGGGTGACAGAAGTCTTGCCTACTCCACTGTGCGTTCCCGCAACTGCGAATGCTGAACTCATAGCTCTGTATTTTTCAATAACTATTTAGTAGTAAAGAATAAAAGGTACGGCAATAAAACAAAAAGAGAGGAAAAGCTCACGGATATTCTCTACTCCTCTCACCAGTCCTAACCCTTATCGCCTCTTCTACGGGCAGCACGAATATCTTACCATCGCCAAATTTACCCGTTCTCGCTGCGTCTGCTATCGCGTTGATCACCGCATCACCAATCTCGCCCATCACGACCATCTCTATCTTTAGGTTCTCTTCGACATTGTGTGGGTAAGCCCAAAGGCAACTCCAATTTGCCAGCCACCAGATAAATCATCGTATTTCTGTATTTTGCCGTCTTAAAGCCGTATGATCTCTTGACGGCAGTTTTGATCTTGTTGTTCAATCCCTCAGCAACATTATTGTTGAGTTCTGTCCTGATTGCTTCCAGAATACCATAAGAATGCGTATGCACAGTCTCCGCGATCATCATCTGAATCACGTGAAATTTGTCAACGACTATCTTTGCAGTCGGGAA
>JAYEOC010000020.1:0-5121 GCA_034722635.1 Methanobacteriota archaeon | reverse complement strand
AGCCTTCTGAGGTTGAAAGTGATTAATACTATTTTTGCGGGGTTTCCACCACCTTCACCTCCTCATCCGTCAGCCCATACAAATCATATACCAGGCGGTCAATTTGCGCATCCACAATCTTTATCTGTCGTTCGTAAAGCTCTTTATCGCGGTCCATTCGCGTCTCGTGGTGTTTCTTATGGAGTTCAAGCATCGTTTCGACCAAAGTCACAAGTTTATCGTGCTGCGCTTTTTCTGTTGGGTTTGAGAAGTCTAGGGTACGGATTGGTAGTGATTTTAGTTGTCCTACTTTTATTTGGGGAAAGGCATCGTTAATTTCGTCGTAGAAGCCCCGTATGAAAAAAGCAATAAGCAGACTTCCAAGAATACCCGCAAGATATGGGGCTTTGACTGTGTTCTCCTTGGGCCGGGTAATATAAACTTGCTGATCAGCAACCGAGTCAGTCGTTTCAAGTGTAACTACAAGACGTTTCCCCAGAATTTTACGTGAATAAACACGCTCACCGTGAAAGAACTCAGACTGTCTTGGTTCAGCAAGCCAAGGGCCATATTTCACAAATTCTGTTGATATCGGTGGTAAAAATCGGTGCAAATCGCGTCCATAAATGAATGGTCGATAACCATTTTTCTTAGACATACTATGATAAGGTCTTTCCTTAACGTCACGTGGTGTCTGCGGTCCTGATCCGAATGCAGTTTGCCCATATCCGCCGATTCTGTATGGATGAACCCCACGCGTGATTTTAGCAAAACTTTGAAGTTCAGGATTGTTCTTTTTTAGTCTGAAGACTAAATCGGAGCTTGCACTATCAAGAGATGTTGAGATTGGCCGTAGACCATCCCGATATTGTTCTGTATTATGTGTCGCAAGTTCTAAAATTCTTCCATCTCGCATTGCATTAATTTGAAATGACATCCCAGGTTGAACCGTTTTTTGGATAGTATAAACCACTATATCAACTGTAATCCCCGGAAAAACATTTGATGGTGGGGTCAAGATGCATAAATCAGTTGCTTGGTTCAAAATAAATGCACGCGTACTCGATGAATAAGTATTTGTGAGCCACACGTTTGGCACAATTTGCCCGACGTACCCCCCTAATCGACATAATTGTGATGCCTTTTCCATAAAAATAGAAAACATATCGAGTTGATAGGGCGAACTTTTATATTTAGCACCAAGATATGCTTTAATATCATCGCCAATGTTAAGTGCTTTCCAATCACGACCAAACACATACGGCGGATTTCCAATAACACAATCGAACCCACCTCGTTTCATATTCTCCCCAAACCCTTTCCTCTCATCATCCCAATCAAACACATTAACCCGCCTCATCTCCTCCTCATCGAAAAGAGTCCCCTGCTGCCCCAACTCGTAATATTCCGGCCCGATCAGCGAATTCCCGCATTTAATATTATCCCCAAGATTCGGCAGCACGCCCTCCATCCCCAACTTCATCTGCTGGTCTATGCTCTCCCGACTCTCGTGCTCCAGCACCTTCAACAGCAAACTCATTTTCGTCACTTCAACCGCCTGCGAGTCAATATCAACACCAAAGATATTGTCCAAAAGAATCCGCTTCTTCTCCGCCGTTGTCAGGTACCACTCATTCTCCTTAGCTTGAAACACCGCCTCTTTGTATTTCTTTGGTAAAGCTTTCTTTTTGAAAGAAAGGTTTCTCACGTACCAATCCAGATGATACCGCAACAGATACGAATATGCACCAATAAGAAAACTACCAGACCCACATGCCGGATCCAGAACTTTAATCTCCGCAATCTCCTCCGGCGTCTTACCCGCTATCAACTTACCAACCGTATTCTCCACAATATATTCAACGATATACTGAGGCGTGTAATACACCCCACCCGCTTTTTTCACCTCCGGCTTCGTCTCCACCTTCGCTTGATGCCCGGCAGTCAGCCGGATGACCTTACCCAGAAACTGCTCGTACACATTACCCAGAATCTCAACACCGAGCACAGAGAATTCATATGGCGACTTCGGATAATACAGATCCTGTATGATCGTCTTCAAGACTTTATCATCAATATGCAAGCGGGGCGTTATCGTATCAGCGTCAAAATCGAAAATACCACTGTTATATTTAGATTCTGCAAGTTTAAAATGATTGAGTAAGTGCGTATAAACTTTATCACCCTCTGCCCTCGTTTGCAACTGCCCATAATGCTCGATTCCACGGTCTTCGCAAATCCGTAAGAAGATTATGCGGTCAACCAACTTCTGCACAGCATAGTTCAACTCGTATATACTTACATCCAGATTCCTTAGCGCGATATTTTTAGCCAGCAGTTCACGCCAGCTTTCTATCTCTTTCAGAAATTCACGGTCCACTTCCGCAGTGCCCTTCTTGCCTTTAGTAGACTGTGCGTATCGGTCAAAACTGCCTTTTAGTATCGCTTCTTTTGAGAATATGTCGTAGATCTCGTCAAACTTATCGAGATACTCGTCAAACGTATAGTATGCAATCCGACCTATGCTGGGTTTGTCCGTAGGATTTGGTTTGATCTGACAGTCAAATACCGATAACTCCTCGAAATCCGTTACCACCGACAACGGCAGTTTCGCGCTCCACGCATACCGTCTCAGTTGGTATGAAGGACTGACGTCCTCTTTTATGTTCACGGCCGGTTTCTTCGCTTCGACAAAGAATTTCCTTTGACCGCCGATTCTGAAACTGTAATCCGGTGCTCTGGTGGAACGCCCGACTTTTATTGTATCCTCGTGAACTACCTCCTTGTATTGTTCCGCATAGCCTTGTTTATTGCTTACGTCCCAATCCAGAGCGTCAAAGAAAGGATCAATGAACTCCCGCCTTACCTGTGTTTCGTTATACGTTGACTTTTTGTAAACGTCAAGATTATACCGGAATCGGTCAACGAGTTCTTTAATCTTTTGCTTTCCTTGTTCTTTTGTGTAACTCATTTATCTTTTTAACATATCATCGGCTTTGCACTTAAAGTCACTTTTGCACCGAAAGCCGGTAAAATATTGGACTTTAAGGGCAAAGCCGCCTTTGGGTAAACTTTTTTATTGTGAGTTTCCTACGAAGTAACTTCTGATACCTTTACAACTCGCATCAACGGGTACTCCAGCTCAGCTTCGTATTTCAGCCTTACATGTACTTCCGCATGTCCATACACGACCACCACTTTTACGTCCAGCATGGCACCGCTTAACTCACAATATTTGAATTGGTTCGCAGCCATGCGCACCTTTTCACTGTTTATAATCACTTCTACGGACGTCACACCGGGCTGAAGCGCGACACTCCGTTCTATCGTCCGTGCCAGCAGTTCCAGTGTTTCCGTACTCACGGGTGTACCTATGAACTGATGGTAAAGAGCGCCTAATTTTATGCCGGCTTCAAACAATGCGTTGTCTCGATCCGAAATAGTTTCTTTTTTTGTCATTTTTCATCACCACTTTGAACTTTTACATCCTGGTTTTCAACTTGCTTTAGATTCCATTCTACTTTCCTTAATACACCTCGCAGCGTTTGCACCTCTCGTGCCGTGAGTTCTGCTCTGCCGAGTATTCTCCTGAGCATAATCAACGTCTTATCCTTTTTGTGTTCCTTGTAGCCTATATCTTCCAGAACGGTTTTCAGGTGCTTGAACAAACGCTCTTTGTTCTCGACAGTCGCTAATTGTAGTCCAATCGGCGTGGAATCCACAGCGCTTAATTCGTATAGTAAGATAGCAACGGCATGAGAGAGGTTCATCACCGGGTAAATAGTGCTCGTGGGGATACAAACAACGAGATCACATCGTATCAGCTCTTCATTCAACAGTCCTGTATCTTCTCTACCAAATAACAGCGACACGAGACCGTCTTTTCCTTCTACTTTGGTCTTCAGGTCTCGTGGCGATAAATACGGCATCCGCAGATGTTCATTCACCGAAATACCGTGCCGCGCGGTAGAACCCACAATAACGGCAGAGTTCGCAATCGCTTCGTCCACGGAACCCAGCACTTTAGCCGCGGTTAGCACATCATGCGCGTGAGAAGCGACGTGAAACGCTTTTGTGCCGATAGCCGTAGGGTTCACAAGGCAAAGGTCAGAGAACCCGAAGTTTTTTACTACCCGTGCCACAGCCCCAATGTTCTCGTCATTCTTGGGTTCCACGAGTATGATTCGTACCTCCATAACATTAAAACTGTTTTATCGCGTACCGCAATAGGGACGGTACCACCGCGATCTTATACATCCGCCCGCCGATGCCTATTTTACCCACAAGGAGCAGTGCGTGAAGTCTAAGTATGCCTATTGCAGAATCCGGTGGATGTTCGACCCACGAGTAATCCATTTCATCGTCAAATCGCGCTGTGAGTTGCGAATACTTTACCCAACCGCCTTTTTCTTCTACAAACTTTAACGCTTCTATGCTGCGTGGTGGTAACTGCTCCAGAATGCCGTGAATCGCGTCTGACGTGAGCAACTCCTGGATCTTCTTCACTTTATCGTTTTTCTTGCCCTTTACAGATATTCCAAGCGCTACACAAGCGCCATCCACCCATCGTGCCGGATACTTGTTCAATACACTGGCTATTGTGCTTTTCGGGTTGATAGTGATACTTTCTGCATCTTTTATCATGCCTGTCGTATACCGTTTCATGAGCGACTCCATAAATCCAGACGTTGCCAGGTCCATACCACGAGCGAGCTCTTCATCCGTCTTACTAACCAGAACTATCCCGGCAAATCGGTAAACATCTCCCCATGGGTGTATCCGCCCACGGATCACCCTTCCTGCTGTGTATAGCGCTCGGTCCTCTTCAAAAAGCTTAACATTATAGCGCTCGCCGCCACTCAGATCTGCAAGTATCACATGACTGTCGTCATTTGCGACTATCTCGAACTCGCCCCTATGCATCTCTTCTAACTGAAGCAGCTTTTGCTTTAAACCTGGCTCCAGATCATTCTCACGAGTCTCTGCAAACTCCCGCACTATTGTCTTCCCGGTTGTCTGCTGTACTACTTCGGACATAAACCATTCGAGAACTTCCTTAACTGCGAATTCATGACTGAAGTCGCTGGTATCATATGGGCAATCCCGACTTACTTTTGCCAGTTCATGCAAATAGTGCTGCCG
>JAYEOC010000019.1:0-5146 GCA_034722635.1 Methanobacteriota archaeon | reverse complement strand
TAAAAATCAGTGGAAAATGATACAGTTCGGGTAATTTATTATTTGTGAGTTCCCTTATGCGGGTCCACATAACGCAGGATATGGTCATGAACATTTTTTGATCGTGTCGTTATACATACTTTATTTAAACGAAAAAGCGTATTGATATATTATTCCTATGACAAAACGGTTATGTCTGTCATCGTTAAAGGGGTGAATGAAAGGTGAAAGCAGGTACGAAGAAGATAGGGACTTTAACAACGGGGTTGCTCATTTTGATGTGTGTGTTTGCAGTGTGCATAGCGGTGTCTGTATTTGCACAGCCGACACAGTTTCAAAGCTCTGCGGAACTGTCGCAACTCTTCGATACCGGTACACCCGCGGATCCCTACCCCAGCATCTCGGGCATATACAACGGAACTTTAACGCCAAAAGTGACAATACGTAATGTATCCCAGCTTTACGTATATCCCTGTCCTGGAACCGGTGGGCATACCGAGCATGTAGCATTTTATGATTCGAGAACGGATGCCCTGATAGCGGAAAGGTATTGGAACAGCTACACCAATGACGACCGGCACAATCTCTCTTTCCCGGCTTTCACAATGTATGCGGGCAATACATACAAATTCAGCATACGCGCAGGCTCGTATCCACAGATAATTCATAATCAAACGTTTACAAATGCGTACGGCACAATCAACTGCACAGAGTTCATTGATGCAAACGGGCGTTCGCATAACAATTGGATACCTGCGCTTAGTCTGTCCGGCAATTTCGTACTCGCAGAAACGGGCTATAGCAATCCAAAGACCGCGTTCACGTCACATTACAATCCCGTGAACATCACGGTAAATCCCTGCGTGCCCCCGTACCAATTACCATTGAACGAGACAGAAATCACGAATTTTGATACTATAACGTCTCTTGCTTCGGATCCGCAGGAACTCGAGCTGTTAAAGACGAACGGGTTCGTTATACTGGATTACGGGATGGAGACAGATATTGTAGATCCGTATGAACACATGAAGGCACGTGACATTCCTATATTCGTTACTGCGGATACGTTACTTCATCTTTACCATATCCAGTTCAATGAGATACTAAAAGGAATAGAGGAGCGAGAATTCTTTGATGCACTCGTGGATATGAGTGATGCAATGCTTGAACGGTCTAAGACCGATTATGAAACTTTTGATGACCCGGTGATGAAGGAAGCGGCGAGACGAAACGTTGCTTATTTCTCGGTTGCCTTGACGCTGTTGCAAACGCCGACCGAGGGTTATGATGAAGAAGCGGAGAAGAAGGCGATTGAAGAGTGGAATAAAGAGAACCCGTGGGATACGAAAACATTTGTGCCGATAAAAAAAGTAGAGTTCTCTATCCCGGATTACGTAAAAGCGGACGTAGATAAAGAGTTGGAAAATATAGCGAACCACGAAGGCTTTTCACCAAGTTACATATTCAACTCTGACCCAAACAGGGGTTGTGAGGATACATGCTGTTACTGCGAAGATTATTCGCAATACGTGCCAAGAGGGCATTACACACGAAGCGAGAAGCTGAAGCGCTATTTCAAAGCGATGATGTGGTATGGCCGGATGGCGTTTCTTTTGAAAGGTGGGGACGTTAGTGAGTGCGGTAGCGTAGAAACTCCTGTATTAACAGAAGAAGACGCAAAAATCGCTACTATTCAAGCATCTTTGATTTCTTCCGAATTACCCGCAGTCGAAGTAGGCGATGCGACCACGCAGGAACTATGGACACGGATGTACTCGGTAACCGCCTTTTTTGTTGGCACCGCTGACGATTTGACGCCGTATGATTACCAAAAAGCTATCGGTGAAGTGTTTGGTTCCGACTTTAATGTTACGGCGTTAGCGGATGACGAGAACTTACAGAATCTAAAAGCGGAACTGGCGAAATTGCCAAGTCCAGAAATATATGGTGGCTCGGGAGTTTGCGTGGTATATCCACCGATAACGCGCGAGAAACTGCAAGAATGTCTGGCGAAAACCAAAGGTTTAAGGTTTATGGGGCAGCGGTACATCCCCGATTCTTATATGCTCCAGCAATTGGTTTCTCCTGCGGTTGGACTATATACAGAAACGAACTGCGAAGATGCTTTTACGTGCTGTTACACCGATGCAGGACCCGCAAGATGTTTTCCACGCGGTCTGGATGTGATGGCGGTCTTAGGCTCGGAAAGGGCGGAAGCGATCTTGAAAGAAGAAGGCGATACCGACTACGCAGGTATGAATACAAGTTACCCGCAGCAATTGGATTCGTTAGAACATGAATTCGACCAGTTTAACGTTTCTGATTGGAATAGAAACCTGTACTGGTCATGGCTGTACACATTGAAACCGCTCCTTAACGATTACCCTGCGGGCTATCCGACTTTTATGCAGACCGAGGCATGGCAAAATAAGGGGTTGCAGACGGCTCTCGCTTCCTGGACGGAATTACGGCATGATACGATACTTTATGCCAAGCAGAGTTATACTCCTGTTTTAGGGACGGCGCCACCACCGGTCCAGGAGGTAGTAGGCTATGTGGAACCAGTACCAGAATTTTACGCTCGACTGTTGTCTTTAACGGAAATGACAGAAAAGGGCCTGGAAAACCTGGATGCTCTGAATGAAACAGAGAACGCAAGGTTACAAAGTTTAGAAAGCATTCTTGAGCGGTTGATTACAATATCGGTGAATGAACTTGAGAACAAGGAGTTAAGCGAAGCCGATTACGAGTTCATAAGGAACTTTGGCGAGAATTTGGATTCTACTATTGAAGGCGTGAGTAAAGAAGGCAAAGAAACCACGATTGTTGCGGATGTGCATACTGATTGTAATACCGGGACGGTTCTGGAAGAAGGAGTCGGATACGTGAAACTGATTTTAGTTGCCTACAAGGTTCCGGCCGGCGGCATAATAGTGGGTGCGGGTCCGGTATTCAGCTATTACGAGTTCAAACACCCTATGAGCGACCGGATGACCGATGAGGCGTGGAAGGAGATGCTACGAAATAATCCGCCGAAAGTGCCTGAATGGGTTAAAGGGTTTAAGGCTTGAATTATTATTCTTTTAGCCATACATGTATTGAGAAGCATCAGATCCGATCCCATCACCGCGATAGACAGCAGCTTCCTCTTTTTGGCGCTGTAATCGCTCTTCCACACCTTCTGCACTTTCTGTGAGCATTTTTTCTATCTTCTCCGTCTCTATCATTAGCCCTGACATGTTCTTAAAAGCTCTGAGTGCACCGGCACATGCTCTCAGGTCTTCAGGATATTTGCCAACGCCGAGAATAGAGTAGCTTTCAATGCCCAGTTTAGCAGCAAAACCCGGTAGAAGACCGGTTTTACGAATTATGGAATACCTGCCTATGTTCTTCCGTGTCATCTTTTCTGTTCCTGACGAAACTTCCTTATCCGAGCCTTCAAAGAACCCGACATACGCTTCTATTCCGTGCTCCAAATCACGAAAAGGTTCTTGAAAGGGCATTATAACACCCACAGTATATAACTCTTTGACATTGAGCGTTTTTGCGATGCGAGCTATGGTCTCTGCATGTTTATACGCCGCTTTTGGTATATATTCGGTCTCGGGATATTTGCCGACATAACAAAACAACTGCATTTCCTCACTGTACCAAATCTCGTCATGCGGTATTTCAAATTCGTCCGCACGTGCTTCAGCCATAGGCGGGAAGTTATAAGAATACAAGTTCAATATCTCCTCGGAATCAGTTAAAAGCTCCTTCAGATGGTAAGGTATGATATTTCCCAGCGGCGGAAAACCCGCAATTAAGATATTACCGTTTTCCTTTACCTTCTTTTTAAACTTCTCCTCGTCCACGTTCCAGTAAATCGAGATCTCGTCTATTTCAAAACTTTCCATTTTTACGCTTCATTAAATTAGCAAGAGGACAATAGAATAAATAGAACACATGTCTATCTATTAAGGATTGACAAATGAGTGATGAGAGACATGACGTTGTAGTAGTGGGGGCAGGACCCGCAGGTAGTGTAACTGCGCGAGTAGCTGCGGAGCGTGGATTAGACGTCCTTATGATAGATAGGAATCTGGAGGTCGGCGTGCCGGTGAAATGTGCGGAAGGTGTGAGTAAAGAGATAAAAGACCTTGTTACGCTCGATGAGAAATGGATATGTGCAGAGGCAAAAGGGGCGCACATATACAGTCCCGATGGCACGAAAGTGGTGATGGGCGGAGATAACATGGATGAAGTGGGCTATGTGCTCGAGCGTAGATTATTTGATAAGTTCCTTGCAAGCGAAGCAGCAAGAGCAGGCGCACAGGTGCGTGTAAAAACAGAAGCTTATGACGTTATCAAAGGAGACGGCTATGTAAAAGGCGTCTATGTTCGCGGTATGGATGGCGATACACGCATACATGCACAGATCGTGGTGGGTGCGGACGGTGTGGAATCGCGAGTGGGCAGATGGGCAGGTATGGACACGCGGCTGTCGCCTTCTGAAGTAACTACCTGTGCTGAGTTCTTGATGTGTGGTATCGAGTTTGACAGGGAACATTCCGAATTTTTCGTGGGCAGTAATATAGCACCAAAAGGCTATGCCTGGGTATTTCCAAAAGGTGGAGATTGCGCGAATGTGGGTCTCGGGATATGTGGAGATGTCAATGGTGAAAGCCTTCGTGCAATTGATTATTTGAATGCTTTCGTACGTGACAAGTTTCCGAAAGGCAAAGTAGTGGCTGAGATGTACGGTGTCGCACCACTTAGCGGCCCGTTAAAGGAAAACGTGGCGAACGGGTTTGTTTTAGTGGGTGATGCGGCAAGACAGGTAAATCCTATTACCGGTGGCGGTATTACGTATGCAATGCAAGCAGGTGAGATAGCAGGCGATGTAATAGCAAAGGCGGTACAGGAAAAGGATTGTTCAAAGAAGAGGTTGAAGGAATATGAGCGTAGATGTAAAGCAGACTTTGGTAAAAGGCTGGATTCCGGTTTGAAAACAAAGGAGTTCTTCTTCGGGCTCTCGGACGACCATCTTAATACGCTGGGTCATTCAGTAGAAGGCATAAAAATAGCGGAGCTTACTCCTAGAGCACTACTGATGGAATTGATAAAGAAGAATCCGAAGATGCTGCTTGGATTGGCGCGGCAGTTGCTATAACACTTTTTTGTG
>JAYEOC010000018.1:0-5159 GCA_034722635.1 Methanobacteriota archaeon | reverse complement strand
GTTGCATCTTCCGTCTCACCGGAGATACGCGCGGCAAGACCGGGTAACACGATTGTCTCGTTTTTTATCTTCTTGCCTATTTCATACGAGTCAATAGTCTCTTTTATCACGTTGGCATTGAGCTGTCCGCCTGCAACTGCCGCTTCCACGCCCAGACCATCTGTGTCCACCACCATCAAATACGAATCAATCTTGTTTGAAGCAATGTCACTTTCTACTGTGTAGTAAGTCAAAGCGAAGTTAGTGGTAAGGAAAAGAGGCGATTCCGCCGTTGGTGTGCCTACCTCTCTCAGCCCGGCATCCACACTTACAGGACGCCGTGGGTCGGTGTATATGTTCGCGACAAGAGTACGCTCAGGTATCAACGAATGCGGCTCGATCGAGTGCAGAATCATCATATCCGCATATCGTAGGATGAACGTATCTGCGATAACCGCTTCCCAATAAGAAGCTTCCAGTGCATCTTCAAGCACCTGCCAGGCGGTCATAGGCACGGCGATCAGCGGATATGCAATTTGTTTATCCTGTTCCCCTATACCCGCACGTCTTAGCTGTACGAATCTGGAGAAACTATCTCGGAGCCCGTTTCCCGTGGGGTACGTCCCGGGGTCCAGCACAAGGTCTTTTATACCGGCTGATGAAAATGTTACTGCAAGGCTGTTCAGCATATCGAGGTCCGGCGAGAACAATGCAACCGGGACTTTGTAGCGCTTTGCGAGGCTCAGCATCTCGGACCAGTTGTCCTTGTCCGCAGCGTATAACAAAGGATTCCTATCGGAAACCGTCTTCAAACCTTCTTCTTGCACTTCCGCATTGAACGAACAAAGCACTAGCGGCAGGTCGGTCTCTTCAGAAACGCACTTCACACAGTTCGCAAAGGTGTTCGCATCGTCTGATACCGAACGAATAGCAATCGCATCTAACGTTAAAAATTCGCCCACGTAAAACTTGCGCCAGTCGGTTATCTCTTTTACTCGAACACGCAATTCCGCTTCGTCCATCGTGTCCCAAACGTCATAAGTAAGCGCGGTTCTATTGAAGAACGTCAGCTCATGCCGGTACAGGACGTCCTCACCACCGATTTTCATTGTCCGCGCACCTACTCCTACCTGCACTTCTCGCACTTCGGGCGCTAACAACTCCATTAATTTGCTGGCTTTATCTGCGTACTTCGGCTCAAAAAGCGGTTTACAATCTTCTAAACTCTTCTTACGGTCTTTCAATAGCGATGCGTAAGCCAGACAGGTCTTCTCACCGCATTCACCGCAATTCGTACCGGGTAGATATTCCCAGATTTCCATCGGACTACCTATTCTCATTTCTCAGGCCTCCATTTCACCCAATCTGCCAGCCCTATCGCTTTATCATCATCCGTTTTCGCACCGAACAGCATCTGTGTGACTCGCTTAACAGTTTTAGCCGCTTTCGGGTGCATCATCATGAACAAATCACCACCGGCTATTCCTAACGTCAGCCCAGTAACGATCTCAAACAAAGGACCTCTATACGCAGCAGGACCCCAATCGGAGTCTTCTTTGATGGGTGAATCCTTCATCCAGGATTCTCGCGCACCCCACGCATTTGTTATACCACACGAAATCGGGAATGCCAGGTCAGAATCACCCTTCAACGCCGCTATCCGCATCCGTTCGATATTCGTGTATGCGTAATCCAGGCCATAACCAAGCGCAGCCGTTGTCGGGTCTATCACGATGTCTTCACGCGGCACACCCAATTTAAATAGATACCGGTTCAACGTCTTTTGCGCATTTATGTCCAGTTGAGTCCACGAAAGGATGACATGCCCGTGGTCCTGCGCGGCTTTCGCTATCCGCTCATAATCCATGTTCAGGTTTGCAGATGCAATTAAACATCTCTCGCCTTCTGCTGCTTCAGCCGCAGCTTCCAGCACCGCCGGGTCTTTGTCCGGATTACCGGAACCACCGATGACTATCGGCACATCTACCGCTTGCAGCACTTCCTCTACCGTCTTTGCCGCTTCTCGTGCGGGCGTATCATTTATCATAGGATCCGTGCTTATCAAGTGAATCGTGACCATATCCGCACCGAATTCCTGTACGTTCTTCTTCGCCCATTCGCCCGGGTCTTCCATTACATCATCGTAATACCCACGCACCGCTTTCGCAAGTGGAATAGGCATGTCAAAACAATCCACGGAAATCACCGGTGGATGCGGCATTTGATTGTCAAAATTATAAAACGGTAATGATTTCTCTCCCCCGATCGTTACAACATTCCCCCTCGTGCCACCATCCGAAGACGTAGCACCGAGCGTTACTTCTTCTATCCGCCCGTTCCATTCGGCTTTCGCTACTTCAAACTTCGCCGGCACTAAAGACTGTACTTTCGTCTCGCCTTTCATTTCGCCTCTCATCTCGCCCGCACTTAGTTGAGGCATCTGCGCTGGCTGCAGTATCTGGATCAACGAACTTCGGGTCGAAAGAGTTGTTTCGAGCTGTCTATCCACAACGCCCAGCATAGACTGCAGCATCTGGATTAGCGATGTAGGAACCGCCCCGTCTGACGATATTTCTAGCTCTATCTCGCCCTCTATCGAGACATCCTCCAGCTCTATCACTTCGTACTCTTCTAATATATCCAATAGATCCGCTAAGGTTATTTCTTTCGGCATCTTCCGTAAATCCTAAATTGTGCTCCTTTTTATATATCTTTACTATTTTTGGTGCATGTCCAAATCAGATTTTGCAGGCGCTAAACCCGCTACCCTCTCCTCACCCATACTTAGTTTTGGCTGCAGAACATGGATCAACGAGCTTCGGGTCGAACGAGTTGCTTCGATCTGTTTATCCACCGCGCCTAGCATAGACTGCAGTATCTGGATTAGCGATGTAGGAACCGCCCCGCCTGACGATATTTCTAGCTCTATCTCGCCCTCTATAGAAACGTCCTTCAGCTCTATCGCTTCGTACTCACCTAACATATCCATTATATCCGCTAAGGTTATTTCTTTCGACATCTTCCGTAAATGCTAAATTGTACTTCCTTTTATATATCTTTACTATTTTTGGTGCATGCCCCAAATCTTAATACTGGTATACCCTCTGACTTTTGGGCGCAATTACAGTTACAGTACAAGAAAAACGCAAAATAATACCTTACGGAAAGAGAGAATATACTATACTTGTAGAGTATCAGATGAGCGATATGAATCAGGATAGGGAAGCGGTTCCCCTTACTACTCTGTTCCCGGGCGAACGAGCAAAGATCGTTGCGTTGGGGCATGGAGCAGGGCGGCAACGCCACTTCAGGACGATGGGGCTGATGGAAGGCAAAATCGTGGAGATAGTAGCGACACAGCCTGCAAGGGGTCCGGTAGTCTTAAACATAGAAGGTACGCAGATAGCGATTGGCAGGGGCATGGCGAGACGTATATTAATACAGAAGATATGAAGCGAATATCCCTTATGGGCTGTCCAAACGTGGGCAAAAGTGTTGTCTTTTCGCGTCTTACAGGTGTAAACGTGATCTCATCGAATTATCCTGGTACAACAGTGGATTTTACAAAGGGCAATACGTGCATTCGAGGCGAGAAGTTCGAGTTGATTGACGTCCCCGGTACTTATTCCTTAGAACCCACGTCAAAAGCAGAAGAAGTGGCTCAGTCCATGCTTCAAGAAGCGGATGTCGTAATAAATGTTATAGACGCCACACATTTAGAGCGGAATCTTTACCTGACGCTGGAAATCCTGGGCAGTAAAAAGCCGACTATCGTGGCTTTGAACTTATGGGACGAGTCAAAACACATTGGCGTTGATATAGACGTGGCTAAATTGGAAAAGCTGCTTGGCGTGGCTATTATCCCAACTTGTGCGATCTCGGGAGAAGGGATAAAGGAACTCGCATCTGAATTGTGCGTTGCACGAGTATCCAAAACGATTGAGCCAATGTCCGAAGACGAGCGATGGGCGAAAGTAGGCGAAATCATTGGTAAAGTTCAAGTGGTGCATCACCGCCATCACACAATCCGGGAACGTATAGCCGATATTACGGTGAAGCCAATTACGGGCATCCCAATTGCGATTATCGTGATACTGCTGATGTTTATAGCCATAATCGGGATAGGAAACTGGATAATTGAACATCTGATGGACCCTTTGTTCTATAATTACTATGGACCGTGGATTATAGACGTGGTAAATTCGTTCGCGCCTGAGGGATTGTTACATGATATTTTAATAGGGCAGTCCACGGGCGAATCTCTGGACTTCACGCAATCTTTCGGGCTGCTAACCACAGGATTATACGTACCGTTCGCCATGGTCCTACCGTTTGTAATCACGTTTTATTTCATGCTCAGTCTGCTTGAAGACACGGGCTATCTACCCAGACTCGCGGTTCTCGTGGATACAGGATTGCACAAATTGGGCCTGCACGGCTCGGCGATCGTGCCCACGATATTGGGCTTTGGCTGCAACGTGCCGGGCGCATTAGCCACGCGTGTGATGGAGACAAAGAAGCAGCAGTTCATTGCTGCCACGCTTATGGCAATTGCAGTTCCGTGTATGGCACAGTCGGCGATGATATTTGGCATTCTAGGTAGAGAAGGACTGAAATGGGTATTAATCGTATATGTAACTCTGTTTGTGGTATACGTCCTTATAGGGCTGCTGCTAAAGAAATTAGTCAAGGGTGATAGCCCGGAATTATTATTGGAAGTCCCACCCTACCGAAAACCGGACTGCCGCACGTTAATAAAGAAGACCTGGACCAAAGTGTATGGCTTTTTAGTAGAAGCGATTCCATTCGTGTTATTAGGCGTCTTAATCGTGAATCTGCTGTATATATCAGGACTAATAGACGTTCTTTCCGCGGTATTCGCGCCGATTCTCACCACATTGTTTGGTTTACCAGAAGGTGCTATTGTTGCGTTGATTATGGGTTTCCTCAGAAAGGATATAGCAATAGGCATTTTATTGCCGCTGGGTATGACGCCGCAACAATTGACTATCGCATGTGTAATCTTGTGTACTTATTTCCCGTGCGTTGCTACTTTTGTCGTTTTGATCCGCGAGCTGGGCGTTATGGCTATGCTAAAGGCAACAGGATTGATGATTGTTGTTACAGTCGCGGTTGGTGTGGCTCTGAATGTGATATTGAATGTGATTTAGACCTGCAAT
>JAYEOC010000017.1:3308-5164 GCA_034722635.1 Methanobacteriota archaeon | reverse complement strand
CATATAAGAACCCAACTTTCCACACCACAACCATCAAAACGACTAAAAGCACGGCATACCCAAAGAACAGCAACCGTGCACCAAAAAGATCAGATAGCGCACCACAAACAATCGGGATACTACCGAGACTGGCATAAAAAGTGGTGTAATAAATGCCCATTACTTCTCCTTCCTGACCTTCTCCAGCAGCATTCGAGGCTAAAGTCAAAGTGCCAAGTAAAACCGCACCTATGCCCGCACCGATAAAAACGCTCATTATAAACAGTTCCAAGACGCAGGTCGCAAAAGCAAGTATAAGCAAGCCGCAAGCGCACAAGAACAATCCGGCAATCGAGAGATATATTTCGCCTATTCGTTTCATCAACCGGTTAAATCCCACTTGCAGTACGGTAAACGTCACGAACATCACAGAAAGAATCGCGCCGATGAGTTCTTCGGAAAGCCCGAAATCTTCGACTGCAAAAGGCGAGAACAAACCGCTCATCACCGATGCAACACCCTTACCAAAAAAAACCATGGCACAACAAAGCATCAACGCCTTTCTTGCCTTTGCACCTAACGTTAACCCTATTCGCTTTTCCTTCTTCTTCTGCGTTTTAGCTTTTGTGTTTCCTCTCTTCGGTTCCTGAACAAAGAGCAGAACAAGTACCACGCTTAAAAGTGCGAATGCCGCGCAAAAAAGAAACGGCATGAAAATACCGTAGATTGCAAAGAGAATACCGCCTGAAATAGGGCCCACCGCCAGGCCTGCACCCAAGCCCATGTTGTACACGCTAAGCGCATGCCCACGCTCATCAGGACTTGTGATGTCCGTGAGCAACGCAGCAACCGCGGGGAAGAAGAACCCGGCACCCGCTCCCTGTAACGCTCGCACAAGTATCCAGTCATAAGGGCTATTAGAAAGTGGGAATAGCAGAGCCGAAACAGCATAAATTAAAAGCCCTGTTACAATCAAAGGTTTCCTGCCCACTCTATCCGAAATAATACCACAGGGGATGTTTAGAGCTAAGCTGGCAAGTGCAAAAGCGGATATTATCAAACCAGATACAAGGAAATGGTGCGTGATTTCCGATGTTGTTACCAACATGCCCAGTAACGGCGCAATCACGGTAACGCCAAATTGCGTACTAAACACGCAGATCGCTGCGACTAAAACTATTCTCGTACGTATCTGGTTTGAATTAAGCGGCATAAATACTACTACTATTCTTGGCTTCTTATTTTAATGCAGTCGCCTTTATGCCCTTCTCCAACTCCTCTAACACATCCGCCATAAAATTCGATTATCTCCGCAACATTTCTTCAAATCTTGCCTTGGCGTCATCTACGGATATTACCCGCTTTATTTCCGGGACCTTATCCTTTACTGTCGCCTCGACAAAGTTTACCAGGGTGTATTGGCTCATCGGGCAGCCCGCACATGCGCCTGTCAACCGTACCTTCACTACACCGTCGTCGTCCACTCCTTCCAGCTCTATACTCCCGCCTTCCCGCTCTAAAACCGGTCTGACCTCTTTTTCTATTACTTCTTTTACCTCTTCCAACATTTCTGGTATCACCTTTTAATTATCTTATAGCATAACAATTGTTATATAAAAAGGTTGACTACGATGAAATGCCCTTGTGAAATAATAGTGTGGGAGGTATTGCCTTGCATACGAGCAGCACTCGCAGAAGAGCTGGCAGAAAAGGAGTTGCCCCAAAAGGAAATATCTAAACTGCTTGGGATTACTCAGGCTGCGGTATCGCAGTATACATCCAAGAAACGGGGTACAAAGCTATTTTTTCAGCATGACGCGAAGGCGGAGATAAAGAAACTTGCGGATGATCTCGTGCAGGGTACTGTGGATGACCCG
>JAYEOC010000017.1:0-3208 GCA_034722635.1 Methanobacteriota archaeon | reverse complement strand
TGATTGTGCTGCCGAAGGACCATCCCGCATCGGCGCGCCTTAGAATTGTGGTATCCGCGGGCAAACGAGTTGTATTGAGCTGTAAGATCACACCGGGCACGCATCCGGAGCAGCATTTACTTTGTGGTATGGATGAGTTTGACGGTGCCGAGATTCTGGGCGTTGACGGTGGCGTAGAGTTGAAGGGGCTAAAACGAGCGAAGCATGAGAAACGAGGGTTTGCTGCTTTTCGTCTGACTTAGCATGCGGTTCTATAGCAATAGAGGCGTATCGCACATGTTTTTGGGCATTCGTTTCGCGAACCACCGGATTACACATATTTCCACGTGAAGACAATGTCATGGCTTGGGTTTAAACCTTTTATCTATAATACAAAAAATATCCTTTAAGGGGCAACAAAATCACAGAGACTATGGCCGGAGTTAGGAACATATCAGAAGCGAAAAGAATCGTGATTAAGGTTGGTACCAGCAACCTCACAGATATTAATTACCGGCTTGAGCCACGGAAAGTAGAAAAACTTACCCGGGAGATAGTCGAATTAAGAAAACGCGATAAAGAAGTGATCGTAGTCTCTTCAGGCGCTATCGGTGCTGGTATCGGCAAACTCGACATGAAGCAACGACCTCGTGACATTAAGATGTTGCAGGCAACAGCGGCTGTTGGTCAAAACGTTTTAATGAGCACGTATGATAGCTATTTCTCCAGTCACGATCAGATAATCGCGCAGGTATTGTTAACGCAGGCAGACTTCTTTAATAGGCCGAGATACCTCAATCTCCGGAATACATTGATTACACTACTCAAAGCAGGGTTAATACCAATAATCAACGAGAACGATACCATAGCCGTGGATGAACTAAAAGTGGGCGATAACGATAACTTATCGGCGCTGGTGGCAAGCAATCTCGAAGCGGATTTGCTTATCCTGCTGACCGATATAGACGGCCTGTACACTCAGGACCCGCGAAGGAATAAGAACGCGGAATTCATATCGGTCGTGGAAGAGATAACACAGGAGATGGAACGTACAGCGGAATCAGGCGGTAAAACGGGTGTGGGCGGTATGAAGACGAAGATACAAGCCGCAAAGATTACCATGAACGCGGGCATTCCAATGGTGATTGCGAACGGCGGTGCCGAAAATATACTAGCGCAGATTATCGAAGATATGCCAGTTGGAACCTTATTCAAGCCGAAGAAGGATAAGATGAACGATAAAGCGCACTGGATTCTATTCGCATCTGCGCCAAAGGGCAGGATTAAAGTGGACGAGGGCGCGGAAACGGCATTGCTAAAAAACGGTAGTAGTTTGCTGCCTTCGGGCATCATTGACGTGGAGAACGAGTTCATGTGTGGCGATCCGGTGAGCATAGTTGACTCAGAAGGTATAGAATTCGCGAAAGGCATCACGAACTACTCCGCCGCGGAAATAGGAAAGATACAAGGTGTGCATTCACGTGAAATCGAGCAGATTCTGGGGCGTAAGGGATACACAGAGGTGGTGTATAGAGGTAATCTTGTGCTCCTATAAGGTGCCAGATCCCCTTTATCAAAACCAGGTATGATGAAACTCACAAATGTTAAATTACCCGAACTGTATCATTTTCCAGTGGTTTTTAAGACTATTATTTTTATCAAAATGGGTAAACTATTCATAACATATTCAAATGATACCGGGAATATATCGCACCAAGCGGGTTATGAGCGAGCACACGATCTTTTACCGCAAGTGTGGTTACCGGCGCGTCTGAATGATTCGTGAACAGGATGTCGTGTCCTATACACAATCCGAGGATGATATTTAAGTCAGTATGATCTTTGTTTAATATCGTGGCCTGCCCTATCGGGTTACACATCGCTTCTACTTCGGACTCAGTATCAATTTCTACACGTGTGTGCAACCGTTCCAGTTCGAAATACGATTTGTCAATCCCGCAGACCTTACAACAGACTGAAGACACCGTGAAATGCTTGGATAGTACATCACAGATTAGTTCTGCTTCGGTTTGCAGTCCTATGCAGAATGCCACGCCCAATTTTGTATAGCCCATCTCTTTCGCATATATGATTAATTCCTGTATCCGGTTCTTCTGCATGTAATACCTTGATTCTATTGCCGTAGCTACTTTTAGCGATTTGAGTGCTTCTTCATTATAAGCGTCTTTGACGGACTCTGCAATATTGGTGCAGTCTTTGCCTTTATAGCATTCTTTTTGGTTGCAGTTTGCGCATTTCATGTTCTTCAGGTATATTCAATTTTTTAGGGTAATAAAGGGTGTGGTAGGAACCGCGATTTAAACCGAATGGCTGTGGGTTCCGGTGAATATGTGTGGCGATGCGAGATTCGTGAACAACGCAATCATCGCATACGAGATACATACGATTTAGTCGGATAAAATACGTTTAGCCTACAATAAAAACTCGCCCTTCGTTCAACCGCCGGAACTTATCAGTCGCCATTTAACGTTTCCACTATTGCTTTAAAACTATCAAGTCCCGCTTCTACGTTTTCAATTATCTCAGTTGCCAGTATATCGGGATCCGGCAAGTTATCTAAATCCGCCAGACTTTCATCTTTTACCCAGAATATGTCGAGATTCGTTTTATCGCGTGCCATGATCTCATCATAACTAAACTTTCGCCAGCGTCCATTTGGATTTTCTTCCGACCACGTCTCTTTTCTTTTATATCGGTTTTCCGGTTTATAACATGCGATAAAATCGGTCATGTCGTCAAATTTCAGCGGGTTCTTTTTCAGTGTGAAATGGACGTTGGTACGGAAATCATAAATCCAAACCTCTTTTGTCCAGGGCTCTTTACTCGCGGGTTTATTATCGAAGAAGAGTACATTTGCTTTTACGCCCTGTTTGTAGAATATCCCGGTTGAAAGCCGTAATATTGTATGCAAATCGGTGGTTGCAAGCATGTTTTTACGGACTGTTTCACCTGCGCCGCCTTCAAACAGTACATTATCTGGCAGAACAACGGCAGCGTGCCCGTCTGATTTAAGTAGTGTATGGATATGCTGCAGGAAGTTCAGTTGCTTGTTAGATGTAGTAGCCCAGAAATCCTGACGATTATAAACAAGGTTTTCTTTTTCCTGTTTCCCTTCTTCTGTTGTAAAGGTCATACTGCTTTTTTTGCCGAATGGAGGATTGGTCAGTTTATATTCATAGCGGGCACCCGGATCAGACACGAGCGAATC
>JAYEOC010000016.1:0-5190 GCA_034722635.1 Methanobacteriota archaeon | reverse complement strand
CGTACGCTTACGCAGAAGGAAAAGCAATTCCAAGCGTTGATAGAACACGAAAAGTATCCGGAATGGCTTGAACTGAAGAAAAAACGAGATGATGCGATTACCGAAGTGAAAAAATTGGAAGCAGAAATGAAAAAACTCATCTAAAAAAGTTCTCGATTTGTGTTTGTTTAGCTAACCACAGATCACACATATTTTTACGAGAAGATAATACTCTGGATCCGCCTTAAGTACACTATTGGTTTTTTTATTCTCTGTTAATCCAAAAATCTTGTGCTAATCTCGTGGAATCTCGTGGTTTTTTACCCCTGCTATACAAAACCCTCGATTTTTTGTGAGTCTCAAAAAGCATTACCGTCTGACTTTCAGCGTTATATACAACATTAAATCAAAAAACCGTGTTCTACATGCCTGCCACAAAAAATAACATTTGCTATCCTACTATACGTCTCCCTCGCGTCCTAACATCTCCCTCATCCTATCGCGCTTCAAAACCGCCGCTTCAACCGCCTGATCCACCTTCCGTTTCATCACATCAAAATCCGCTTTCGTGCTTTCTCCCACGGCCTTCTTAACAGGCGTATACGCAGACTCACGGAACTTAGGCACAAACTCTTTTCTTTCTCCGTCTATCATAATTTCCGCACCTTTACCTGCTTCCACCTTACCAACCACTTCTATACCCACATTCGCAGCCCGTACAACCGTTTTCACCTCTTCCACCGCTTCTTCCGGACAAATAACCAGTAACGCATCCAGTGACACACCCAAATAATCTATCTCCTGCCGCTCCAGCAAACTAAGCACTTTTTCATTCACCAAACCTCTTATCTTATCCTCAAAAAACACGAGCTTCACCGCAGCCACTTTTGCTATCTCGTTTGCATCACCACGCACGCCACCGTTCGTGACATCGGTCATGACATGCACCTTTCTCACCATATCTGCCTGGATAAGCGCATTACAAGCACGCGGAAAAGTTATGTTCAGCGTTTCTTTCACCACCTCGTATTCACCGTAATACAATGCGGCTGTTGTAATCGTGCCTCCGCCTGCACCTTCGCTCATCAAAATCATATCGCCTGCTTTTGCACCTTCTCGTGACACAATATCTTCTGCCACGCCAACGGCACCCACGCAGCCGGTCATCCGTTCACCAAGTACCACGTCTCCGCCTATTCGCAGGGTTGAACCCGTCACAAGCGGTACACCCGTAGCGTCCGATACCGCGGAGATACCAGCAATGTGATCAAATATCTTACCCACGTCTCCGTCATCTGCTACATGAATGTCGGATAACAACGCAACGGGCACGGCACCCAGGACATACACGTCTCGGAGTGCGGCACGAGCCACGTGAAACCCGGCAAGAAACGGGAAATCGCTCAGTCGCGAGTGCATCCCGTCCACCGTAACAACCACAAATTTGCTCTTAGCCTTATCCATATCTGGCAAACGTACCACGCCCGAGTCACTCAGGCTTGATGAATCAACCACCGCACCTGTAGCACCTATCAGCTCGCCTATCTTTTCATGCACATAAAAATCGCCGGAGCCGCGTGATCCAACGCCCATTTCGCCCATTCTCACGCCGGATACAATTTCCGTGGCGAACTCGTCTTTTAAATCCAGTGTTCGTTTCGCTTCTTCCAATACCGCTTTTGCCAGCTTGTCCGCGGTTTCTTTTGTTGTGTTCGTTATTATACTGGTGCGTTTTATCTCTTCTATACGAGTACACATCTCTGCGATGATTTTAGCGTCTGTGTCGCCTGCTCTTAGTTTCCGTTTCGCAAATCCTTCGAGGTCCATTTTCCTTTCGCTCTTTCGGTGTTTTGATTCAGCAAAAGCTTTAGTAATTTTGCTCAACCATAGCCGCAAGAAACTGCTACTACTGTTGATCCAACAACGCTTTTATCTTCTTTAACCGCGTGAAATTCTCGCGTTCCATCTCTTCTAACCGCATCCGAATGTACTTTCGTGTCGCTTTCAAACGTGGAATCATGATATATTCAAGCGCATTCACTCGTCTCTTTGTCTTCTCTACTTCACCCGCGAGATTCTTCACTGCTTCTTCCTGCTCTGCAAGCTTTATTATCAATTCCAACGCTTCCTCAAATTTTTCCGCACAGTTATCCACCGCGGCATCCGAGTCCACGAGTCCATAACCGCGGTCCGTAACAGTTCTCACCAATCCGCTTTTCAAATCTAATGTCGGCACCTGCACACCCATTATGCTCCGTGACGAGAACTCCAGTGAAATTTCCTGTGGCGTCATCAAAGACAACTGCCGTACTTGATCAACGCCCCGCAACGCCTGTGCTATGATTAACGCTTCAAAAGCTTCTTTTAACTTAGCTTCTGCGGTCATACGCGCCTCCCTTACTTCACAGACAACATCCAGGAATTCAGAAATCAACGCATCCCGTTTCTCACGCAGCAGGTCATGCCCCTTCTCCGCTAACTTCGCCCGCCGGTTCATCCGCAGCAATTCCATCCTTGTCGGACTTATCCCTTCTATTATATCAGGCATGATTCGATCCTAACGTTAATAATGTAACTAATTACCTCCTGCTTCGGTGCCCAGTCCTTTCTCTACGAGATAAATACCATCTTGAAAGACTCTTGGATCATAACTCTTTATTCGTGTCGTCTGCTCTATATTTGCAGTTGTTTGCCCTACCGCTTCCTTATCTATCCCGGACACTACTATCTCAGAGCCTTTACCCTTTATTTCTACGTTTGCACCTTCCATAACTTTTGCGACTCTTGCCTTTCGCTCACCCAGGAAATTTGAAATGGATATGGCATTGCCTTCCTTCGTTAAAACCACTTGCATAGGGAAATGAGCATGTAAAACCTTCAACTTATAAAAGTAGCCTTCGTTCGTACCGATAATCATATTGTTAATATGAGACCGGTAGGTTCCCGCCATGGCTTTTGTGTTCTTACGTGACGAGTCACTTTTTATAACCACTTCCGAGCCATTATCGGTCTCCGCTATCGCTATATGTAACTGAGGATACCATAATACTCGTGTTAGCTCGCCTTTAGGACCTACCACCTTCACCTTTCGTCCTTCGATTGTAACATTTACGCCCTCGGGGATTGGAATACTATAATCAATTCCGCCGCTATCTTCTTCTTCTTTCTCCATTGATTCTGTCATCTTTACTTGTCACCTTCAATATACTTTAGTTTGTGTAGTATAGTATAGTATCATTTATAAACATTGAGGAATTTTTGCACAAAAAGGATTTAGAGAATAAATGTGAGATAAAGTAAGATAGAAGTAGCAAGTTGATAGATATGTTGTAAAGAAAAGATGATAAAGAAACTGAAAGAAGTAGAGGAAGAGCATGATTTTTTCTGTAGAACGCAGGACTTAACGGCGGTTATGCCGCTGGTGCAGGAGATAGTCGCAGGGGTAAAGACCCGAGGAGATGACGCACTGCGGGAATACACAGATAAATTCGATTCCGTCAAACTGAAAGAGCTAGAAGTAACGCAGGACGAGATAGAAGCAGCAAAAAGGAGCGTGGATCATGACACGCAGAGGTGCATCAAAGAAGCATATCTGGCGATACGGAATTTCCATTGCCGGCAGAAACGGGTAGCCTGGCTGGAAGAATTTACAGATGGCGTCTTCATAGGCGAGAAGTATGTGCCTTTCGAGAGGGTTGGCGCTTATGTACCGGCATCTTACTTCAGTACCGCCATGATGTGCGTGATTCCTGCGGAGATCGCTGGTGTACGCGATATTGCGGTTTGCACACCGCCGGGCAAGGACGGGAATGTGGACCCATGCACGTTAGTTGCTGCTAGTCTCGCAGGTGCCACGCGGATATTCAAAGTAGGAGGTGCGCAAGCGATAGCAGCTCTCGCTTTTGGTACGGAGACCGTTCCGAAAGTGCAAAAGATAGTGGGACCCGGAAATGTGTTTGTAACGGTGGCGAAGATGCAAGCACGAGAAGAAGGTGTGGAAATAGATTTCCCGGCGGGACCGTCCGAAATTTTGATAATCGGAGACGAAACCGCGAATTCTGATTTTATCGTTGCGGATATGCTGGCACAGGTAGAGCATGGGACGAAGTCAAAGGCTGTTCTTGTCACGGACTCTGAAAGGTTAGCGGCAGAAGTGGAACACGGACTCAAGGCAGAAGCCGGAGAAATCGCGCAGAATTGGATACTAATCAGCGATAGCATGGCCGAGTGCATAGATTTTGCGAACGAATATGCACCGGAACACCTTGAGATAATGGTACAAGAGCCGATGGCGGTATTGAAACGGATAAGAAACGCCGGATCGGTATTTGTGGGTAGTTATTCGCCTGTAGCAGCGGGCGATTACGCAACAGGTGCGAATCATGTACTTCCTACGGCGGGCTATGCAAGCTTATACTCGGGGCTTGACGTTGACCATTTTATGCACCGGATGACCATACAGTGGCTGGATAAGGAAGGCTTGGAGAATATAAAGGACGTGTTGATGCGTTTGTGTGAATCCGAGGGCATGGAGAAGCATGCTCGGTCAATAGATGCGCGGTTCTCGCAGGATTCTTCGGGTGGTACTGCTCCTTTATAGCAAACACGTTGGGTGTGTAGAGCAAAATTATAGAATCAAAAACTAAAAATCATGTCGCGAAGAAACGGAGCGAATATAATCGCAGTAGCAGGAAAAGGTGGTACGGGTAAGACCGTGATAGCCTCGTTACTGCTGAAATTCATGGCTGAGAACAAAGCAGGCGGTGGACGAGTGCTTGCGATAGATGCCGACCCGGCTGCGAGCTTGCCCAGCACGTTAGGCGTAAAAGTGACAAAAACGTTAGGTGACGTGCGAGAAGAGATAGCATCGCCAAGCGGTGTCTTCTTCTCCGAGGATATGCCAACCGATATGCTAATTGAGTACAAGATAGACGAGATAATGCTGAATACTGCACGGTTCTCGGTAATAGTCATGGGTCGTTCCGAAGGTCCCGGCTGCTACTGCTTGATAAACGATATGCTGCGGCATTTCATTGATAAATTGTCTTCTCGGTTCTCTACGATAGTGATAGATTGCGAAGCCGGGCTTGAGCATCTCAGCCGCAGAACGACTCGGGACGTGGATACGATGATCGTGGTTAGTGACCCGACAAAACGAGGCATAGATACGGCAGCCGCGATAAAGGACATTGCAGAAAAGCTGCATATTGA
>JAYEOC010000015.1:0-5275 GCA_034722635.1 Methanobacteriota archaeon | reverse complement strand
ACGTGAGATGTACTGTACAGAGTGTGGGACAGAGAATGAGGATACAGCCGAGGTCTGCAAGAAATGTAATGCTATCCTTACTCCGGGGAGCCGTCAAGGGACGTTCGGTCGGTTTAGCCTCACGGGCTACTCGGACCAGGATGTCGGGCTGCTAATAATATTAATCGGGGTTGTTTTGGGAATAGTCGCAATTCTACCCTTCTTCCTTCTCGAGACTACGGATTTAATCACGATGGAACGCATGAGGCTCATGATCACGCTGCCGCTGGCATTTATAGCTATCTTGCTTATCGGGACCGGCGGGGTGGTTTACCGTGGCTATCACAGGAGAGACAAAGTGCTGCACAAGGTGGAAGAGGACTACCAGGCACTCGTGGAAAACGCAGAAGACGGTATCTTCACGATAGATCAGGAGGGGCGGTTCACGTATGTGAATAAAAAAGGTAGGGCGTTGCTTGGGTACGCTAAGGGAGAGCTGTTGGGCAGTAATTTCGTCACGGTTATTGCACCTGAGTACAGGGAAACAACAATCGAGAACTTTCGGAAGCGACAGATTGGAGAGGGAGTTGACAGGTATGAGATAGAGGTGATAACCAAAGACGGGGAAAGAATTCCAGTGGAGCTAAATACGCGGACGCTTGAATACAAAGGCGAGTTCATGGGGCTTGAAGGCATTGCGAGGGTGATAGTCACGCAACCGGAAGAGGAAATCGTACAATGTCCAAGATGTTGGGTGATGCTGAATAAAGAGGAAGTGGAATTGTTGGGTCCTAATGTGATTATAGACGTTTGTCCCAAGTGTCAGGGTATATGGTTTGACAATGAAGAGCTCGAGAAAGTGCTGGGCACCCAGAAACTCGACAGTTTGCTGACTAAACGCACAGGTACGGAAAGTATGAGTAAACTGAAATGCCCGCGTTGTGGTGCAATGATGGGTCTGGAATATGCAGAGGATGTGGAAATAGAGGTCTGTCCTGGCGGTCATGGTGCGTGGCTAGATTATGGTGAGCTGGAACGGTTGAAAGAGTTGACAGAAGCGGGTGACGATAAAGAAGTGGAAGCTGGGGCTGAGTGGGAGGAGATGATGGCAAAACGACGTGGTAAAAGGTTGAACAGGTTGTTCAGGCAGTTGATTCGGTGAAAGGTCGTGATTACATTTAGGGAACTCCCTATAAATAATTTACCAATTTTGATAAATATCATAGACACCGATTTCACAGATTTACACAGATGCTACTGTCTTGATTATTAAGTTTTTACGGGTCTAATAAAAATTTAAAAATCAATACGCTACTTTAAATCTGTGTTAATCTGCGTTAATCGGTGTCTTAAAAATCATTGGAATATGATACAGTTCTGGTAAATTATTGTTCGTGAGTTCCCTTACACGGTATTCATCTCCTTTTCTAATCTTTCACTTTTGGCATTAATCAAAAACTATTCTATGACCCGGGAAATACTCTTTCCAACTCCGGGAAGTTTATCAGGTGTTTTTCTTTTGGCAATTTCTTCATCCCATCCTTTATTATCCATCTTGCATCCTTGCCGGGATTTGCTTGTGCCCATCTTGTTAAAAACTCTGCTACGTCATTGGGATTCTTCTTTGTTATTTCGCGCAAAACCCACGACACCGCTTGCTTTATATCTTTCTCTTTATCTTTCATAACCAGATCAAGAATCTCGAAAACATTATTTGTTGTTTCTCTATCCACATAGGATTTAAGGAGTTCTTGCAATCCTTCTGTAAATTCCTCGGGCTTATCTACTTTTTCAAGCAATTCCTTTGTTCTTTTCTGGATTTGTAATTTATCCATATTTCATTTCCGAATCTCTTAAGAGGTCATAGAATCATATTTTCCACTTCAACTAAACAAAAAAGATAAAAACAGGAGGTGTAATCCACTCCCAAACACCCATGTTTGTTCCTACACTTTTATTCTCGCCACCGTGGCAGTTTTGGCATCATTTCATCCGCCATCTTTTCGGCTTCCGCTCTTGTCATACCCATAAACTGCATCGCTGCGTTTATACTACCTTCCCGCACCTGCTCTTTACTTCCCAATTCACCGCTTTGCTGGTCCTGGCAATGGATGCAATATCGGTCGTCAAATTTGGATGTCGTCTTTTCATCAATTGGCATCCCGCAACTTTCACATTGGTTCATTTTCGCGTCTTCATCGCATTCCCAGAGTCCAAAGGTATTATTCTCCGTGTCAATACAAACAGCAGCATATCCTATACCGGGCACAGCCGTCTTAGGAACCACCACTTTACCACCGAGTTTTTCAACTTTGGCGATATACTCATCCACTGACGGCACGTCAACATAGTTGACAATTGCCTCTTGTGGTTCTTCTCTTTTTACCAGCCCGCCACCAAGACCTTCCTCGCCGTTTTCCGCTGTGGTAGTAATCGCATAGTAATCTATTGGTCCCGGGAATTTTTCCATTTTCCACTCAAATAATTCGGTGTAGAACTTTTTCGCTCGCTCCATGTTATCTGCCGGCACTATAAAATGTGTTATTGTTGGCATTTTTAGTTATCTCCACTCATGTTTTACTTTTTGGACATCGCTCCCCATTAAATTCTTGCGGACTATCGCCTCGCTCATCTTCTCCGTCCCCATTTGCATAAAGCCAATATCTACTTGCTTGTTCAGCACGAATATCTCGCGCATCATCTCCCATTTTTCTTCTTCCGATAAAGTTGGTATTTCCATCTTTTTGCCTCCACTCAAATCTTAAGTGGTATTCTATTTAAGGCTCTTCGCGCTTTCATGTGGGTAGATGTGGTTAGGATACAGTCAAACATTCCAAAATCGGAAACCCAAGCACCTTTGTCCATAAGAGCAGATTGGGACACATCTACGCGGTCAAGACCAGTAAACCACTATTTGGATGGTCAGAGGCGAAACTCCACAAAGAGATCAAGGGCATTGTTGGATCGTGGAAAGGCAATGTCCATACCCGCGTGAAAAGGAACGGTAACGGTTCTCGTATCGAATGGAAGTACAAAACCCGAGAGATAGCAAGGGCTGAGTGCTCAGTTGGCAAGTATTAGCTTTAAATGGGTTGTGGATATTTTAAAGAAAGTGGATTATTGACGCTGATTAACACTGATTGGCACAGATTTAAAGCGGTGTATTGCTTTTTACTGTGCTTTCTTGTTCAACCCGGAAAAAGTACTTTTATATGTGTTTGGTACTAACGGCTAAACAGAGGTACATCTAAATGGAAAAGAAAGTGTATATCCTCGGCGGTGTGCTACTGGCAATAGTGCTATTAGTGGCGGTTTTGGCGCTGTACAGTCCTAGTCCAGTGCCCAGTGAGGTGCTGCTCACAGATACGGACAACGGTAACGAGATAGCAGTAAAAAAAGGGCAATCAATGGTCATCTCATTGGACTCGAACCCGACTACGGGCTACACCTGGGAACTGGTAGAACAGCCGGATGAGCAGATCCTGCGGCAAGTGGGAAAAATAGAATTTGCGCAGGAATCAGAACTCATAGGTGCCGGAGGTGTAGAAACCATCAGGTTTGACGTTGTGGGTCCCGGCCTGACAGCCCTTAAATTGGTATATCACCGCCCGTGGGAGACGAATGTATCGCCGGAAAAGATATTCTATATACATGTAGTAGCACGTTGATAATACCTGAGGTGCCAAAGCCAAAGCTATATCTTGCAATTGTATGTATAATAATCTGCCTTACCGTGGTGGCAGGCTACTTACTTTTGTGCGGTTGCTCAGAATACGTCTGGCTTGAAGCGGAAGATGCCGATACGTTAACGCCCGGTTTTGTGATTGTAAAAGGGCCTTTAGCTTCTGGTGGCGAGTATCTGCTGATACCAAAGGGATCAGGTCGGAGTTCAAGAACCGGAGTAGCAGAATATACTATCTACATAAACACATCCGGTGATTACGTTATCTGGAGTCGTGCGATAGCACCCACAGGTGAGGGTAACGCCCTCGTGGTCCAGATAGACGATGCTATCGGTGCTATCCACTTATCCAGGACCTGGCAATGGGCTACCGTAAACCACAGGGGTAGTACCGCTGAATCCAATCCCACGAATAAGCCCCTGTCATTTCGCTTAGCCGCAGGAAAGCATACATTGAAGTTGAAACCGGGCGGAAGTGCCGCGAAACTGGATAAAATGCTTATAACTAATGATAAATCGTATGTGCCGGTCGAGAGAGTAGGCGCCATCTCCGGTACTGTCATCACCGCTAAAGAAGCGGGAATCGCAGACGCAACAGTTACGCTGACTACCTGGGCACAAGACGAGCTCGCAGTTACAACATCCGATAACAACGGTAACTACGCATTTAATGATGTTCCACAGGGCTATTACATCCTGACGGCATCGAAACCACTATTCTTGACTGACTCGGATTCTGTCATCGTTAAAGCCGGTGAAGAGACAACAGCTGATATTATGCTCGGCATGAATTCTAAAACTGAAGCGAACATATAATAACAAAAAAGGTACATGATATAGACAAGAAATGAAAATAATAGTAACAGGTGGCGCGGGCTTCATAGGTTCGCACGTCGTGGATAAGTTAATAGCTGAGAAACAAGAGGTAGTAGTTCTGGATAACCTGAGCGCGGGCTACGAAGAATTCATAGAGCCACACTTAGATAAAGAAAACTTCTGTTTTCACAAAATAGACATCTTGCATGAAGACATATCCAGTCTTTTTGCGGGCGCCGCGGAAGTGTGGCATCTCGCTGCGAATCCCGAAGTGCGATTAGGTGCAAAAGATACAAGGGTTCATCTGGATCAGAACGTCATCGCAACATATAACGTGCTGGAAGCAATGAGAACGAACGGCGTAAAGAGGATGCTATTTACCTCTACATCCACGGTTTACGGCGATGCGGATATACTGCCCACACCGGAAGGTTATCCTACCATTCCTATTTCGTTATACGGCGCGTCTAAGCTTGCTTGTGAAGCGTTAATCGCTGCTTACTGCCATACATTTGATATGCAGGCATGGCTATACCGGTTTGCGAATGTAATTGGCAGAAGGTCTTCGCACGGTGTGATCTACGATTTTATCAATAAGATCCGGGACAATCCCGCGGAGCTGGAAATATTAGGCGATGGCAAACAGACGAAATCGTATATCTATGTGAGTGATTGTGTAGCTGCGATGTTTGCGGGTTTTGACGCAAAAGAAGAAGGTGTGAATATATTCAACATCGGTACGGATGAGATGACAAGTGTGCGGCGAATCGCGGAGATCGTATGCGAAGAGATGCAGAC
>JAYEOC010000014.1:0-5300 GCA_034722635.1 Methanobacteriota archaeon | reverse complement strand
TTCCACGCTCTTATCTGCGGATATAACCAGGGCTTTCAGTTTCTTCGAGCCCATCACAGCACCTAGACCAAGCCGCCCGAAATGGCGATATGTTTCTGTCACTGCGCAGGCATATCGCACCATCTTCCCGCCCGCAGTGCCCGTGCGTATGATCGTCCTAACTCCTGCTCCCGGCTCCACTTCCCTTAACACTCTGCCCACTGTTACCGCTTCCATACCCCAGATAGAAGAAGCATCTCGGAACTTTACTTCATCGCCCGCGATCGCTAAGTACAACGGGATGTCGCTTGCACCTTTTATCACTATCGCTCCGTAACCCGCGAATTTTATCGCTGTTGCACTTCTACCACCGCAGTGGCTTTCGCCAAGGTTGCCCGTTAAAGGTGATTTGAACATTGCTACGGTCTTAGAAGCTAAAGGGTATAAACCTGTGAGAGGTCCCACGGCGAATATGATTGGATTCGAGGCACTTAAAGGGTCTATACCCTGCGGACATTCTTCTACGAGCAGTTTTATCGCAACGCCCGTACCGCCTAGATACGCATCAAACAAGTCCGCTCTTTCCTCTGTTCTGATGTCTTTTTTCGTTAAGTCTATGTACAGAACCTTATTCATATCTTCTACTTTCATTAACATTTCTTTAGTCTCCTAAGCCTCTACTAAGCCAATAGCGTCATGCACACAGTATTTCGCGCATTCACCGCAGTATTTGCACACGATGGGTTTGTCACGCTCGTCATCCCAGAACATAGCGCCTACAATGCAGGATTGCACACAAAAGCCACAGCCTATACACTTGGTCTCATCCAATACTACCCCGCCACCTTCTTTACGCTCTTTTAACGCTTCGGTAGGGCATACTTTCGCACACGGTGGATTCTCACATGCACGACAGACAACGATTACAAAGCCTCGTTCTATCCCGCCGGCGGACCGCACCCGAATCGCCGATTTGTCAAGCCCTATTCTACCCACTCGTCTCGAACAAGCAAACATACATTCCATGCACCCGATGCAATTGTTCACATCCAGCGCAGCCAATTTTTTCGCCATGTATCTACCTCTATACTTTTAGACATAAGGACATGCGTAACTAAAATAATTTTGGCTAAGCACAAAAAGAGAACGTGTGCTAAAGTAACGGTCTATTTAAGTTGAATTTCATACCGTCTCGCGCTGCTATCACGTTTACGCCCGTTTCGTCACACAGCCGCTGTGCTATTTCCCAGGGTTTGTTCTTCAGCATCGTCATACCGAAATGCGTGAGTATTGCCACTTTCGGGCGGTTAGCCGCGATTATCTTCGTCGCATCTTCCACACAAAGATGGTCCACACCTTCTCGTGTTTTATACATCGCTACATTCAGTACTAGAACTTCACCATCGTAATATTTCTCTAAACCCTCGAAATAGAGCGTATCCGTGATAAAAGAGATACGGGTCTTTTTCGCACTGCGTGCTTTTATGTTCAGCCCGTACGTTTCTACACCATGGATATGCCGTTTCGGTGTGCTTATCTCAAGCGTACCGATATGGTAACGACCGCCCTCTTCCATCACTTCTATTCGTTCCAGAAGCCCCTTATAATGGTCAAGGACAACGGCATCGCCTCCGTTCGAGAGCGCATCTTGCGGGCAGAGAAGCACCCCTCTGTGCTTGAAGCCACCGTCTGTCATCGCTTCTATCATCACGTTTACATCGTTTGAGTGGTCTAAATGCTTGTGCGACAGGACAATAGCATGTAACTTACCGGGATTGAACTTCGGCTTGCTGGCTGCGAATCTTACCAGCGTGCCAGGTCCCGGGTCTATAAGGACGTTCGTGCCATTCAAGCTGAGAATCGCGCCCGCAGAAGATCGAAACTGTGTTATCATTACAAACCTTGCACCTGCGGTTCCCAAAAATCTTAGTTCGTCTTTATCAGTCATTTAATTGTCGGGTTCTATCTTTCACATGTATAGTATATGTATGTGCTGTGCATCCTTTTATATGTTGTGCTTAATTGTTTTACTCCGAGCTGATAGTTCTTGATTATATCGCCTCAAATCCTCTATGCAACCCACATGCCTTTGCAATACCTATAGCCTCACGATATTCACTTGTCTTTAGCCCTCTGTTTAGCTCCTCATACTCGTATGCCTTATACATCGGCCTATATTGCGCCATAAAGTTCACATACGAGTCCTTAGATATTTCCGTAGCAATGAACTTCAAAACTGCCGCGGAGCCTGCTAACCCGTTCGGAAGCACCAGATGTCTTATCAACAGGCCCTTTGTAGCTATCCCTTTTTCATCCACCTGTAAATTGCCCACCTGACGGTGCATCTCCGTAACCGCTTCTTTACACCGCTCGAAGTAATCGGGTGCATTTGAGTATCGCTTCGCTGTTACCGTGTCGCCATATTTTATGTCTGGCATATATATATCCACGATACCGTCCAAAAGCTCGATTGTGCTTCTTGATTCGTATCCGCCGCAATTGTAAACAATAGGGACGCGAAGCCCTTTTTCCACTGCTATCTTTAACGCTTTCACGAGTTGTGGTGTGTAATGCGTGGGCGTGACGAAATTGATGTTGTGGCAACCCCTTCTTTGTAGCGCAAGCATGCTAAGCGCAAGTTCTGCTTCTGTTATACGCTGTCCATGCCCCAGGTGGCTAATGTCGTAGTTCTGGCAATATATGCAGCCCAGGTTGCAGTGTGTAAGGAATATCGTGCCTGAGCCATGCGACCCAACAAGCACGTCTTCTTCGCCAAAGTGCGGTTGCACGCTGGACAGCATCAAGTGCTTATCGGAATTGCAATAGCCCGTTTCGCCTTTGGTTCGATTGACGCCGCATTCTCGCGGGCACAGTTTGCACCCGGTTAGTATGGCCTCAAGCGTTTCTAGCCGTGCTTCAAGCGCGCCTCGTGCGTAGGTTTCTATGTAAACGGGATTTTGTCGGTGCATCACTCTTATAGTATTTGTTACAGCCGCGGGGTAAGAAACCACGAGATTCCACGAGATTAACACAAGATTTTTGGGTTAGCAGGGGATAAAGAGCCAATAGAGTCCTTAAGCCGGGCTCATAGTATTGCTTTCTCGTGAAAATCTGTGGAATCTTGTGGTTAGCTAAACAATTACCTCTTATATTATAAAGACTTTCGGTAAAGTAACAACTCGTCCTTTAAGACATAAATGTGTTATCACGCAAACATTTTTTTTTGTGCAACCACAAATTATTTATACACCAGACTTGGAGTATATTTATAGTAGTTCATAGCAAAAGCAGAAAGCGAGGTATAAAAAAATGAGACTTGATAAATTAACACTAAAGGCGCAGGAAGCGCTGCAAGAAGCAAAAAACATTGCCGACACGTACAGCCAGCAACAAATGGATGTGGAGCACGTATTGTTAGCACTTGTCGAGCAACCAGAAGGCATAGTAGTCCCGGTACTGCAAAAAATAGGCGTTGATATTGACCAGCTAAAAACACGTCTCGCAGAGCATTTGAGTTCATTGCCACAAGTACATGGCGGTGGAGGACTCGAGCAGATACACGTAACGCCGCGATTGAACAAGACGCTGGAGACGGCATGGCAAGAAGCGCAAGTGATGAAGGACGAGTACCTGAGCACCGAGCATATACTGCTTGCGATTGCAGCCGAAGAAGACCCGTCATCGCCTCAAATCCTGAAAGGGCTGGGCGCGACAAAGGACAGAATATACGAAGCTCTGATTGGTATTCGTGGTGGTCAACGGGTAGTGGACCAAAACCCGGAGGAGAAGTATCAGGCTCTGGAACGTTACACACGCGATTTGACGGAGTTCGCTCGTAGCGGTAAGCTCGACCCGGTAATAGGCAGAAACGAAGAGATCCGCCGGGTTATCCAGGTACTTTCACGCAGAACGAAGAACAATCCGGTGCTCATAGGCGATGCCGGTGTGGGCAAGACCGCGATAGTAGAGGGTTTGGCACAGCGGATAATAAACGGTGACGTTCCCGATACTTTAAAAGATAAACGAGTTGCCGCGCTTGACATGGGCGCGTTAATCGCAGGCACGAAATTCCGGGGTGAATTTGAAGACCGGCTCAAATCGGTATTGAAAGAGCTAAGCGAGGCTACGGGTCAGATAATACTATTTATTGATGAATTACATACGGTTGTCGGTGCGGGTGCAGCCGAGGGTGCGATGGACGCCTCAAACCTGTTAAAACCGTCGCTTGCACGTGGCGAACTCAGATGCGTGGGTGCAACCACGACAGACGAATATCGTAAGTATATCGAGAAGGATGCCGCTCTGGAACGTAGATTCCAGCCGATTTTAGTACGTGAACCCACGGTTGAAGACACAATATCTATCTTGCGTGGGTTAAAAGAACGGTACGAATTGCATCACGGAGTAATAATCCATGATTCCGCGTTGATAGCTGCGGCAGAACTCGCTGACCGGTACATTACCGACCGGTTCTTGCCGGATAAAGCAATTGACGTGATAGATGAAGCGGCAGCCATGTTGAGAACGGAAATAGACAGTATGCCTACGGAAATAGACGAGGTAAACCGGAAGGTAATGCAACTGGAGATCGAGGAGCAGGCATTGAAACGCGAAAAGGACAAAGCCTCGAAGGAACGGCTGGCAAAGCTGCGTGAGGAACTGGCAGCACTAAAGGAGAAAAGTGACCAGTTCAAAGCGAGATGGCAGAACGAAAAAGAGCTGATACAGCGGATACGAGAAATAAAAGCGAAGCTAGAAGAAGCGAAGCTAGAAGAGGAGCAGGCAGAACGCAGCGGCGATTTGGAGCGTGTAGCGAAGATACGGTATAGCACGCTTGTCGAACTGCAAAACGAATTGGACGCGCAGAAAGAACGGCTGCAAGAGATACAAAAAGACCAGCAGATGCTAAAAGAAGAGGTAGATGAAGAAGACGTGGCAGAAGTAATCGCGAAATGGTCCGGGGTACCAGTCTCGAAGATGCTGGAAGGTGAGACGGAAAAACTTGTTCACATGGAAGAGCGGTTGAAAGAGCGAGTAGTCGGGCAGGATGAAGCGATTACGTTGATTGCTAATGCGATTCGACGGGCAAGGGCAGGGCTCAGCGACCCGAACCGACCCATCGGCTCGTTTATATTCCTGGGGCCCACGGGTGTCGGTAAGACCGAACTTGTGAAGACACTCGCGGAATTCCTGTTCGATGACGAACGTGCAATGGTACGGATGGATATGTCGGAATTCATGGAGCGGCACTCGATTGCACGGCTCATCGGTGCGCCACCGGGTTATGTGGGCTATGACGAGGGTGGATTCTTAACCGAAGC
>JAYEOC010000013.1:0-5306 GCA_034722635.1 Methanobacteriota archaeon | reverse complement strand
TGCACCCGCGTCACTACCTGCTCTATTATTATCACCTTCGGAGACGATGGTCATGCCAACATTCTCTGTTGAATCCAGCCAGGAAATCCCGCTACTAGCATCTGCTACATAGCCTATCCTTCTTTCAATCGCAAGATTCGGTGCGCTTGAACCGTCGGAAGTGAAATCCTTCGAGTACTGGATGAATCCATCAACAGCATTCATGGTTGATTCATATTGGATCTGCCCCACCCGCTCTCCATTTTCGAGGGTGTTATTAATATTCCCGGAACTCATCGTTGACTGATAGGACGAAGTTTCCTTTACCGTGCCATGACACTCAATGTTTGTTACCGTTGTAATCCCCGAGGTGCTAGTCAGTGCTGGCACCGGAGGACTTGCCGTAGCAACAGTGGCAAGAACAACTGCAAACGCCACTGCGATAGTAACTATACCTACTACTTTATGTGTCGCCATTTTCCCTTTCACTAATATTTCATCCCCTATTGAGACATTGATTAAAGGTAATAGTGGGTATTGGACTATATAAAGATTTAGTATTTGCCTGGAGTTACATATCATCTGCTCGGGTGTACTTTCTTATCTGCTGCACGCATGCGAACCAGCGGTTTTGATAAATGCCTCCTTGCAACCGGCGGCGCCTCATATAAACCCTCTTCTATTGCTCTGTTAACAGTAACCACGTCCTTATCCGCACGATAAGTCCCGCAGCGTTTACAACGGTAGCCCTGCAATTGCCCCGCGGATTTCATACTTCGCCCGCATTTGCCACATTGGGGATTTCGCTCTTCCGTGTAGTTCAACTGCTTTAGCTCCATCTTCTCTATGTTTACTGTGCCATTCTTCTCCGAGCCGTAAACTCTTATCAGATCGCCCGCTCGCAACGCCCGTATAGTACTGCGAAAACCTTTTGTCGGCTCGTAAGTGATACACTCGATAGTCCCGGAATCTGATAGCGCGATAGAAAAAACCACATGCCCACCTTCTACCGTCTGCGGATTGGCACAGACCACACCGTCCAGCCCGTAAGAATGGAACTCACGCAGTTGTTCCTTTGCCGCCACGTCAAGTGGTATCAAATGAAAATCCGTGCCCTGATTAGTTATGAACAGCATTTTGCGCTCCACGGGTTCGGCGTGTATAAGTCCATAAGCGTTGTATATGGCTGCCTCGCTGTCGCCCCGTATTCCAAATAGCACAGGACAGGGAGAATGTGGCGCGAAAACAGTAGTATTATTCGCTACGTCCACAGTGTCCCAGGTTAAGGGATAAGTAGCTGCATCTGCTTCCCACACGCTCGCTTCGTCTATAACCCGAGTTTTGCCCCGTCTCTCTTTACGTCTGTATGCTATGAGTTCGTAAGTGAAGTCGTAACAGTTGGGCTTGTTTCGTTGCAGTACGAAAAAGGAAACAGCAGCTAATGCGCCTATCAGCCCTCGCTTATTCTTCAACCCGAAATGATCGAGTCGCAAACCCGAAATGATTGCATAAGCGTCTTCTAAAGTCAATACGTCTCTGACTGCGGATTCGTAAAAGTGCTTTAACCGCTCTTCTTGCTCGTCACTAATAGTATTTAAAACGTTGTCACCGAGGAAGACAACTCCAGGATTCGTGCCCTCTTCGTTTAATTCCGATAAAGCACTTACCCGTGCTCGGACAACTTCTTTTACTAGCTCTTCTTTTTCCGCGCTTAGCTCAAAAGAAACAGCACCGTTACCTCTTGTTTTAAATGGGATGCAGGGATTCAACCGTACCAATCGTGGCGTGGAAACGTCACCCAGCTTTTTCAACTCGTCCACTAAAACTGCACATAGATACGTGGTGCACATCCCTTTCCTTGAATCGGTATCGTCTATTCCGATGATCATTTTTAGCCACAAGGAACTCCTAACATTTTATTTGTTTCGTTTCATATAGAATGATAAAAGTGTTAAGCTTTAGATAAGGGCTAAGACCGTATTGTCGCAATGCCTGTATCGTGGAATGACAAATGTTTTTAGAGATAAAAGAAGGGACTACAAGGATATTAATACCGGAACCACCCACGAAATCTGTCTTTTATAATCCCAAGATGGAACTGTGCCGGGACATAGACATAGCGAGCGTAGCTGCTTTTGTCTCTGAGCTGCCATCGCAAGATCTGACTTATATAGACGCACTTGCAGGAACAGGCGTGAGAGGCGTCAGAATGGCAAAAGAAGTAGGGCTATCAGTGGCGGTAAACGACCGAAGCAATCATGCTTACGAGTGCATAAACAAGAATATAGTGTTGAATGCCGTGGAAGAACGAGCAAAGGCATATAATACGGATGCGAATGTGCTGCTATTACAGCACAAATACGATTTAGTGGACTTAGACCCTTTTGGGTCGCCAGTGCCGTTTCTGGACGCAGCATGTAAATCAGTGAAGAAGTTGCTGCTGGTCACTGCGACAGATACAGCACCGTTGTGTGGCGCTCATACCGGTGGATTGCGTAAATACGCTGCTAAACCTCTTAACACTGAATATCATAAAGAGATGGCGACACGTATTCTCTTAGGTAGAGTAACAAGAGACCTGTGTAAATATGACCAGGCGGTACAGCCGCTTTTATCGTATTCAAAGTCGCATTTCATAAGGCTCATCGCACGAGTGGCGAAAGGCGCGAAAAAAGCGGATGCGTGCATGAACAGATTGGGGTTCATCGCCCATTGTTTCGCTTGTGGTAACAGAGTCTCAAGCCGCGATATGCAGAGTATAGGCACTAAATGCGAATTGTGTGGCGCGAGGATACGCATAGCAGGTCCTTTGTATCTGGATCCGATAAAAGAGTATATGTTTTGCGAACAGGTGCATAACGAATTAGCTATAAGAGAACAGGGCAAAAAGAAAGAAGCTTTGAAACTCGTTGCGACAAGCATGAATGAACTGGATATACCATTTTATTATGAACATCATGCGATATGCAAAGCGCTGAAAGTGCAGCCTTCTACCATAGCCACATTAATTGATGCTCTACGGTCAACCGGTTTTTCGGCCAGCCGAACTCATTTCTCGGATACTGCATTTAAGACGGATGCCAGTCTAAAGGAGATAAAAGCGGTTTTGAATGAGTTGTAAACGGTTAGGTACAAGATATTATGGCATCGGACAGTGGGGTACGGCATGAACGTTTGTCTCAGGGGCATCACACGATTTTTAGTATCGTACGAAATGTATAAATATGTTTAAACTTAAGAACTAAGCGATGAAGAGGAAATATGTTGTAGGTTTAATCGCGATATTAGCAACCGTGGCGATGGTGCTGTTTACCGGATGCGTGGAGAAGGAAACACCAGCACCTTTACCAACGCCAATAGCAACCGAAGAACTACCAACAGCTACACAAACGCCACAATATTCTCCTGCTGGATTTGGTCTTGGCGGTGAGTGCATATGTCCCAATTGTGGATATACACTGCCACACAAAAGGGGAGTTCCATGTGCCGAGCGGACTTGTCCGGAATGCGGGGCGCAAATGATCCGGCAGGATTAAAACAATCCAGGGAAATAGCTTAGCTAGCACAGAACATTACTAAGCTCACGGAAAGTTTTATAGTCCTAGCATGTTTGTATGACCGGGGCGGTTTTGTCATGGAAGAAAAGGAGAGCGCGCTAACAAAAGCAGTCCGGGAAACGGTGGTGAACGCGGTTGAGAACGGAGAAGACCTAACAGAGAAGATGAGCGAGATTACCCTGGATGTAGCCAAAAAGGCTTATGAATGGGTAAAAGATATAAGTGATGGCACAAACCAGACGGGAGTCGAAACCGCAGATCTGACGGAGCAAACAACCGAACAAGCTCTGGACTCCCTGAAAGAAACAGGCGATAAAGCGGTAGAAATGGCGAAAGAAGTGGTAAAAGGCGTTCTTGGCGCGGTCAAAGAGTTCCTGGAGGATAATAAAACATGAACATTTCAGTAGGCAAAAAAAGTCGAGTTAGTCCATTAACTCGTAAATTTCTCTATTTGCAACGTTATATCGAGATTTTGAATATTATATCTACGTATGGTTGGGGTAGTGATTTAGTATCGAAGCTCGATTTTAAGTCGCTTTTCGGTGATCGCTTCAAATTCGCGAAAGAGCTGGAGGATATATCGAAGCTTTCGGAGGGTGAACGAATCAGGAGTGCGATAGAGGAGCTTGGGCCCACATTTGTTAAATTCGGGCAGATGTTGAGCACCAGGCCTGATCTGATCTCACAGGAACTTATCGAGGAGCTACAAAAACTGCAAGATAAAGTGCCTACTTACCCTACGGAAGATGCAACGCGGTTAATAGAACAGGAATTGGGCGGTTCCATTGACACACTCTTCAAGGAATTTCCGGATTCTCCATTCGCCGCCGCCTCTATGGCTCAGGTCTATAAGGCTGTACTGCCCGATGGCGCAGAAGTAGCAGTCAAGGTTCAACGTCCTAGTATTGACAAGACAATAGAAGTAGACCTGCAGATACTGCAAGACTTTGCTAGGCGTGCTAAGAAAAGGTCTAAGGAGGAGCTGGGTATAGACCCCGAAACTTTAGTATCTGAATTTGCGCGTGCAATTCGGAAGGAACTGAACTTCAAAATAGAAGCCGGGAATGTAGCGCATTTTGATTCTGATTACCCCGATGAACCGGCACTACACGTACTTAAAGTCTACAAGGAGTACTCAACAGAAAAAGTATTGACGATGGAGTTAATTGGCGGAGTCAAAATCACGGATAGTACAAAACCCGAAGTGCAGGAGCAGTTTAAAATAGACCCAAAGATAGTGGCATCTCGGGCTGTAAACCTCGTGCTGAAACAAATATTTGAACATGGGTACTTTCATGGAGACCCACACCCGGGAAACATCAGAGTCCTGGAAGATAATGTCATTTGTTTCCTTGACTTTGGTATGATGGGTACGCTGTCAGCACGGCTTCGAGGGTTGTTAGCTGACATTCTTATTGGTGTTGTAACACAAGATGAACGCAAACTCACGAGGGCTATTCTATCGTTAGGCGGCGGTGGTCAGGGCGTGAATGAGGAAGAGTTAGAATCGGATATTAACGAACTTATCAAATTGTATGCCTTTGGTTCCTTAGAAGATTTTGACTTAGGTGCTTTTCTTGGTGAGGTTTCGGACATGATCACTGCGTATGATTTGAAAGGACCACGAGACTTATACTTACTCGCGAAAGCCATGTCATCCATACAAGGCGTGTGCGCGGAAGTGGACCCGAGCCTTAATGTGATGGCACAAGCCAAGCCGTACGCCGAGCAGTTGGCCGTGGAGCGTATGGATCCGAAAAGGGCAATCAA
>JAYEOC010000012.1:0-5565 GCA_034722635.1 Methanobacteriota archaeon | reverse complement strand
GCATCTAGTTCATTAAGCACTTCACTTACGCCCCTATTCGCCTTTAGCGCCACTCCTTCATTCACCAAATCCGCTACGAGCTTATATGCGGTTCTAAAAGAAACGCCGGTTTCACGTACGATCGTATCCGCCAACTCTGTTGCAGTCGTGAACCCAACTTGTGCCTGTTTCGCCATCCCTTCCTTGTTCAATTCCAGTTTTTCCACTATGCTTTTCATCACCGATACCGAAGACGCCGAGATATTAGTTGCAGCCAAAAGGTGCGGTGTTACCTCTTGCAAATCGCGATTATAAGAATATGGCAGTGCTTTGCATATCGAAAGCACGCTCATCAAACAACCGTAAACCGAGCCGGTTCGCGCTCTAATAAGTTCTGCATAATCGGGGTTCCGTTTCTGTGGCATTATTGAACTACCAGTCACATATTCCACGGAAACACGAACGAAATTGAATTCTGAACTGCTCCACAGTATTATCTCCTCGGCAAGTCTGCTCAGGTTGGTCATCAGATTGGCGTAACAGGCAATCACGTCTATAGCGAAATCACGCGATGTGACTGCGTCCATTGAATTCTCCAGCACGGAATCAAACCCCAGTAGTTTCGCCGTTCTCTCGCGGTCTATCGGGAACCCCGTAGATGCGAATGCGGCGGCGCCCAAAGGGCACACATTTACGTGCTCGTATGCGTGTATAAGCCTCAAAAAATCACGAGCGAACGCATCGGCATACGCCAAGAAATGATGCGCGAGTTTTGTCGGCTGTGCATGTTGTAGGTGCGTATAGCCCGGCATCACCGTATCAATATTCTCGTTCGCTTTTTTTAGTAACACACTTCTCAACTCGTTTACGTTTCCTGTGATGTCCAATAACTCATCTCGAAGCGCAAGTCGTATGCTCGTTGCCACTTTGTCATTCCTCGACCGCCCCGTGTGCATCTTCCCCCCTACATCCTCGCCTATCCCCTTTATCAACACTGATTCTATCGCAGTGTGCACATCTTCATAAGATGGGAGGGCGTGATCAACGAAATAATCCGAATCCATCTTATTCAAACAGTTTAGAATCTTCACAACGTCCTGCTTCTTTATTATGCCACGCTCTTTTAGCATAACTACATGCGCTTTGTCCACGAGCATATCGGCGTGGAATAGCCATCTGTCCGCGTCTAACGATAAGATATAATCCTTTCGGGTTTTCATTGCCCTTTTCCACAGTATTCAAGCAGTTGCTGATCGGTTTTGCCACTGTTCAGTATAATTATCTGCGCCCGTCTTCCCTGCCCGCTCTTCTTCGACACCAACTTATCTCACTCTTTCAGTTCCTATTTTGCTTTCAATAATATAATAAGTATTCTACTGCTATCATAGTTTTTTTTACCACAATTCGGGTATTTGTATAGCAGGGGTAAAAAACCACGAGATTTTACAAGATTATCACAAGAGAGACGGCAAGAGAACTTGAAACGAGGCAGCATTAGATATTGTACAATGGAACGGGGAAAGGGCAATAGCTAATTGTCCGGGTTGAAGGGATAGACGGCATAACGAGGATATACAGTATAATACCGGAAGTTATGCCGTTTTTATCGCCAGACGAACCTCTTTCTTGTCTATCTTCCAGGTCTTCACGTAAATCTGTTCACTCTCAACCGAGGGTAAACCTACATTAATCGCTACCGCAAGCGTCTCTTCACGAATATAACCCGCGAGATTCGTTATTGCCTCTTTTACCGCCTCGTCTCCCTCGTACATAATGCTTATCTTCGCTGTATATTCCAGGTCAATGTCCTTTCTCATACCCTGGATCCTTCTCACTATGTCTCTAACCATACCTTCTTCTATCAGCTCTTTATCTAGCCCTGTGTTCAAGAATAAAGTTGTGTCTTCATCCACGTCCACTTGTTTGTATTCTTCCGCCGCTGCAAACTCGCTCTTGCTACTTGCCTCTACTAAAGTAACTTCGCGTACATTCAACTCATCCTTCAATATCGCCGTCAGACTCGTCACTTTATCGTGCTTTTCCGCATTACACACGATTACAACTTCACGTAACGGCTGTCTTATCTTTATACCGGCATCCGACCGCGTTCGCCTACCGGCCTCTACCAATTCCGAAAGCAAGAGCATCGAATCCTCCAGCGCGGTATCTATAAGCGATTCATCAGCAGAAGGATAATCGCAGAGATGCACGCTTTTATGCTCGTCTCCAGCCCTCACGAGATTTAGATACACATGCTCGGTCAGGAAAGGCACGAAAGGCGCCAATAATTTGCAAAGCGATACAAGAACCTCATACAACGTTAAGTATGCACAGTCCTTATCAAAGTTCTCCTCCGGAACCCAGAACCGTCTCCTCGACCGCCGTATATACCAGTTGCTCAGGTCGTTAACCACAAATTCTTCTATCTTTCGCGCTGCTACGTGAACCTCAAAACGTTCAATCGCCGCTATCACTTCAGTCGTGAGTGTGTTCCACCGCGATATAATCCATCTATCCATGGCATTCCTCTTAGCCACAGGAATTGCCTTAACTTCCGGATTGAATTCGTCTATGGCGGCGTAAGTGACGAAGAAGAAATAAGAATTCCAGAACGTGTTCAAGAACTTCTTCTGCTTCTCTAAAATACCCTGCTCGGAGAACCGAATATCATCAGAAAGCGGACCCGCGGTGTAGAAATACCATCTCAACGCATCTGCGCCTTCGTTATTGAATATCGCGGTGATGTCAACCACGTTCCTTTTGCTCTTACTCATTTTCACGCCTTTCTCGTCTAATATGTGTCCTAACGAGAGCACGTTTAGATACGGTGGTTCATCAAAAATAGCGGTTGATACCGCAAGAAGCGAGTAGAACCAACCACGAGTCTGGTCTATAGCCTCTGTGATGAAATCCGCGGGAAAGTTCTGCTTGAACTTGTCAGTCTCAAACGGGTAGTGCCACTGCGCAAACGGTGCAGAACCTGAGTCGTACCAGCAATCTATCACGTCCTTTACCCTTATCATGTCGCCGCCACAGTCTTCACAACGAAGTACCACATCGTCTATGTAAGGTCGGTGCAGGTCGTTTGTAACAGTATTCGTTGCCCGTGCCTTCAGCTCTTCTATGCTGCCGACACAAAAATCCTTTCCGCATTCGGTGCATAGCCATATATTCAATGGCGTGCCCCAGAATCGTTCTCTACTGAGTGCCCAATCCTCAATACCGTCTAAAAAGTTACCAAATCTGCCATGTTTCAAATGTGCAGGATACCAGTTTATCTTTTCGTTATTTGCAAGCAAGGCATCACGCAACGATTTCATTGCAATAAACCATGATTCACGTGCATAATATAACAACGGCGAGCCACAACGCCAGCAGAACGGATATGAATGCAGATATTTAGCTTCTTTGTATAGTACACCACGCTCTTCCATCAATTCTATTATAAGCCGATCTGCATCCTTCACGAACATGCCTGCCAGTGGCGGGACCTCTTGCGTAAAATGGCCTGCGCTATTAACAGGCTGTGCGAATCCCAGCTTCTTCTCGCGGCAGACTTCATAATCCACTTCGCCAAACGCGGGTGCTACATGCACTATACCTGTACCTTCGTCCAGCGTAACGAACTCCGCGGTGATTACTTTATGCGCTTCGCCTCCTTCTACCTTGGCATACTCGAATAACCGTTCATATTCCAGATCCTCCAAATCCTTACCTTCAAATCTTTCTAATATCTCGTAATCGTCATCTAAAGAATCCAAACGCGCTTCCGCAAGGATTAGCGTCTCGTCTTTTGCGCTGGCATTTAGTTTCACTTTTACGTACGTGTTTTTCGGATGAACCGCAAGTGCGATATTACCCAGCAGCGTCCAGGGCGTTGTTGTCCAGGCTAACAGGTACAGCTCCTCCTCGTGTTTCAATTTGAACTTCACATAAACCGAGGGGTCTTCCACATCTCGGTAGCCCTGTGCGACTTCATGGCTACTCAGCGTGGTCTCACATCTCGGGCAGAACGGTACGACTTTATGGCCTTTATACAGCAAACCTTTCTTCCAGATCTCTTTTAACGACCACCAGACCGATTCCATGTAGTTAATATCAAAAGTTATATAGGGGTCATCCATGTCCACCCAGAACCCCACTCGTTTCGTGGCATTCACCCATTCTTTCTCGTATCTAAATACCGAATTTTTGCATTTCTTGTTGAATTTCTCGATTCCGTAAGCCTCTATCTCGCCTTTGGTGTTTATCCCCAGGTTCTTCTCTACTTCTATCTCCACCGGCAGACCATGCGTGTCCCAACCCGCTTTTCTTGTTACATAAAAACCGCGCATCGTCTTGTATCGCAACACGAGGTCTTTCACCACTCTTGTCAGGACATGCCCGGGATGAGGCAGTCCATTTGCTGTGGGTGGGCCTTCCACGAACACGAACGGCTCGCCGTCTTTTCTGCGCTCTACGCTGCGCTCGAACGTTCGTTCTTTGTCCCAGTGCTCTAATAGTTCTTCTTCCCGCTGCACGAAATTTGCTCTTTGCGTTTCGCTTTTGAAATATGCCATGTCTCTATTTCCGTTAAACGATTATGATATTTAAAATGCACACAGACCTTTTCCGTTCTCGGGCAAGCCGTTACAGTAACATCAAAAAAAAGGCTTTCTTTTGTTCCAGGAATATATAGTTTATCAAACGCATGAAAATAGAAAAGACAGACGAGTATATTGTAGTGCACGGCGATTTCAAAGTGCTTAGTTCCGCAATCTATAACGGCGGCTACCGGCTATCGAAAGCGATATTAAATCTAACAGTAGCGACGGATTTCAACGAAGACGCATTTGCACGGTTCGATTCGTTTATTGTCGAACAGGGTTTAGTGGGTGAAGAACTCGTGGGCATGATGACTGCGGTGGGGATGAATGACGCGAGCATCATAGAACGAGGCGATGTTACGGCCATCATAACCGCGGGAAAATCGAAACCGCCTTCACGGTTGTCGTCCACAATAAACATAATCTTGCTGCTAAATAAGAATCTGTCTCAATCAGCAATGGCGAACGTGATAATAGTAGCTACAGAAGCGAAGACCGCAGCTTGCTACGACCTCGATATTCATGTCGAGGAGGGCGACCTATTCACAGGCGATGCGACCGATTCCGTGGTGGTTGCATGTCTTAGAACTGGCGATGAAGCCGAGGAACTATTTGCGGGTAAAGCGACCGCTCTGGGCAGTACGTTGTATGAAGTGGTAAGAGAAGGCGTGCGCGATGCCCTCGTTTTTCACGATGCTTTAACGGCGGATAGACATATACTAATCCGGCTGGAGGAACGCGGTATTTTTTTAGATGATATGGTGTCGGCAGCACTCGAGCTTTACGTGCCGGCAGAGGGCGAAGAAGTAGATAAAGCGGATTTGCAGAGGCGGTTAGAAGAGACGATAAAGAAAGAAAGCTCGGATGTTAACGTGGCATTGCTACTGGCAGCGGCTATTCATGCTGAGGAGATCGAGATACTGAAAGGAAGAGCAGGTAAAGCGGGTGAAACCGATGCTGCAAGTATTGTGGCTGACGAGCTTATAGGCATTGACATTGC
>JAYEOC010000011.1:0-5633 GCA_034722635.1 Methanobacteriota archaeon | reverse complement strand
TTTCTAACTTAGAACCCGCTTCTGCTCCTGCCACCACATAATCGGTCTTCTTCGACACGCTCGAAGCCACTTTCCCACCTAACCGCTCCACTACGCTCTTCGCATCTTCCCGCGACATAGAAATCCGACCGCTAAAAACAAACGTCTTTCCTGCCAGAACCCGTTCTTCCTCTGCTACTTTTTCCGTCTTATCGTACCACACACCCGCTCTTTCCAGCTTATCTAACAATTCATTCGTACTTTCCTGCTCGAAGAACAGAAGAACGCTTTTCGCTACTTCCGGCCCTATATCCTGTATGAGTACCAAATCATCATAACTCGAATTCCGTAACGATTCCAGATCTCTAAATTTATCTGCGAGCAGAGACGCCGTATGCACCCCTACATGTCTTATCCCCAGAGCATAACAGAATCGCGAAAAAGTAGTTTCTTTGCTCTTTTCAATAGCTTTCAATAAGTTCCGTGCAGATTTATCGCCCATCCGCTCCAGCTTCAATAAGTCTCTTCTCGTTAAGAAGAACAAATCCGCAGCATCAGAAACCACTTTCTTATCCACTAACTGCTCTATTACTTTCTCGCCCAAACCTTCTATGTTCATTGCGCGTAACGAAGCGAAATGCTTTAGCCGCTCCTTCAACTGCGCACTGCAAGAAACACCGATACACCGTACAACCGGGCCCTCTTTCAATACTGCCGCGCCGCATACCGGGCACCTGCCCGGCATCTTGAATTCTCTCTCCGCACCCGTCCTCTTTGATTTTATTACGCTCACAACTTCGGGTATAACATCGCCTGCACGCTCCACAACGACCGTATCTCCTATCTGGACTTCCTTCCGCTGCAATTCATCTTCGTTATGCAATGTCGCCCGGCTCACGGTTACACCACCTATCTGCACCGGTTCCAGTACGGCAACGGGCGTTAAAGCGCCTGTTCGTCCTACCTGTACCACTATATCATTCACCCGCGTGAATTCTTCCCGTGCCGGGAACTTGTATGCAATTGCCCACCGGGGACTCCTTGAAATCGTGCCCAGCCGCTCTTGTTGCGCTATACTATTTACCTTCATAACTATCCCATCAATCTCATAATCCAACTCATCCCTTCGTGCATTCACGTCTTCATGGTATTTAATCACGTCTTCAAGCGCATTAAAACGTCTTACTAACGGACTTACCTTGAATCCTATCTTCCGTAGATACTCCAGTATAGCCCAATGTGTTGAAAACTCTTGCCCTTCCAAAAGGCCAAGCCCATACGTGAAGAAATCGAGGGGGCGTGCCGCGGTAACCTTCGGATCAAGCTGCCTTACAGAGCCAGCCGCGGCATTCCTCGGGTTTGCAAACATCTTCATGCCCCTTCTGCCCAACTCGGTATTCAGTTCTTTGAACTTACCTACTGGCATGAACACCTCGCCCCTAACTTCCAGTAAAGGTAAAGGTGGCGCATCCAAGAGAATACGCAGTGGTATCGTCTTTACCGTCCGCAGATTCTGCGTTATATTCTCGCCTGTCTTTCCGTCTCCTCGCGTGCTTCCCGCATGGAAAACGCCATTCCGATAAACAAGTTCCATAGCCAAGCCGTCTATCTTCGGCTCTACTACATACTCTATCGCCTCTTCGCTACCAAGAGTCCGTTTTACCCGTTTGTCGAATTCTCGCACCTCGCTTGCCGTAGTAACACTGTTTAAACTCAACATTGGTATGCTGTGTTCGAAGGTACCAAATTCCGTTTGTGGCTTCGCACCTACCCTTTGCGTTGGCGAATCCAATGTTATCAACTCAGGATACTTAGCTTCGAGTTCCTCTAAATCCTTAAATAGCCGGTCATATTCTGCATCCGAGATCTCAGGCTCGTTCAACACATAATATCGGTAATTGTGATAGTGTATTTTCTTCCTCAGTTCCTCGATACGCCCCTCTGAGGTCTCTTTCCGTTCTCCCTTACCCATACATATATGGTAGCTCAAAAACAGATAAAAATAATATGAATAAGGAAGTTAAGAAATAGAAGAGAGGATAAATACATGGCAGAAGAAGCGGAATATAAAGAGGCAAATGTGAATACGTTAATACCAGGTCCCGATTACTTAGCGAGTGGTGTCCACATAGGGACGCAGCAAAAGACCGGGGATATGAAGAGATTCATTTACCAGGCGAGACCGGATGGGTTATATTTGTTAGACATAGAAACAATGGATTTGAGGTTGAGGATAGCGGCACGGTTTTTAGCGGATTATGAACCTTCCTCTATATTAGTGGTCTCAGCGAGAGAATACGGGCATCATCCCGTGACAATGTTCGCGAAGGCGACGGATGCGTACCCAATAGTCGGACGTTTTATCCCCGGGACCTTGACGAATCAGGGTTGTGACTACTTCGTTGAACCTTCTATTATTGTATTAACCGACCCTCTGACGGATGTGCAGGCATTGAGGGAAGGAGTGAGTACGGGCGTCCCCATAGTGGCGTTATGTGATACAAATAACTCCACATCTGATGTAGATTTTGTCATTCCTACGAATAACCACGGCAGAAAAGCGCTTGCTACCATTTATTGGCTACTTGCGCGGGAGTTGTCACGAGAGCGACACAGTAAAGCGGGAAACGAAGAAGAATTTACATTCAATTACGCTGTGGACGATTTCGAAGCGGAACTGTAGTAGCTTATTTAAGGTAGTTAGCGTATGTGAGGAGCGTGAAATGAGGAGTACAGTAGTGGCGGGTGGCTTTTACGAAGCAGAAAGGAACCTGTTGGAAGAGCAACTGAACGAGTGTTTCTCGGGTGTGCCACGAGAGGAAAATGCAGATATTATCGGCGCTGTGGTACCGCACGCGGGGTACATGTATTCTGGCGCGGTAGCTGCGAGCGTTTACGCACAACTGCCCAAAGCAGATACGTACGTCATCCTTGGTCCTAATCACCAGTGTGTGGGGTCCCTTATTGCGGTTGCCCAGGACACCTGGGAAATGCCATTGGGCGAAGTGGAAGTGGACAAAACCTTTGTAGATGCACTGCCAAAGCGGATTATTGACCTGGATGAAAACGCACATAAGTACGAGCATTCCATAGAAGTTCAGCTCCCTTTTCTTCAATTCCTATTCGATAAAACGTTCCTCTTCGTCCCGATCTGCATGGGTTTATACGATGAAGAAACAACGCGCGAGGTGGGTGAAGACCTGGCGGATACGATTGCCCAAACAGATAAGAAGGTAGTACTGATTGCATCGTCTGATTTCACGCATTACGAACCCGATGAGATTGCGAGATCCAAGGATGAATACGTGATAGAAGCGATAACCGAGTTGGATGTTGCTAAGTTCTATAACCGGATATACGAGCGGAATGTGTCCGTGTGTGGTTTTGGTCCGATAGCAGCGGTGATGTACGCGGCGAAGAAACTTGGGGCAACCGAGGGCAAGTTGATAAGCTACGCAACGAGTGGCGACAGCACTGGAGATAGGTCAAGTGTCGTGGGATATAGCGGTATCATAATCCGTTGAGTCCATCATTACACAATCATTACACTACATACGCTATCACACACAGCCCGATGAAACCACAAAAAGAACTCCGGAACACAGTTGCATGCCGTATATTCTTCAAGGAGTTATTACAGAGCAACCTATTCGTGAATACCGATGGCAGTAGCGTTCTCGTTACACCCACAGGTGCAAGCTGCAATAAACTCTTTGGGGTGGGTGAAGTAAAAGAGACAGAGAAAAGAGGGAAGATAACGAAGATAAAACTAAGTGACATGACGGCTACGCTTAATGTCTACACAGCTAAAGCGTTTCACGTGGAATCCGGCGTTTTCCTGGCTTTTGTTGCTAAACTGCATGTGCGTGCGAATACGGGTAAAGGTATTCTCATGATCGTGGAGGAAGCGGCATCGGTAGCAGAATCTGTGAGAGATACGGAGATATTAACAACAGCGAAGAGGACTATGGAGCGGGTAGAACTGCTGCGAAACATTACATTGACTAAGAATGAGTTATCTAATGGTGTGGATCATGCCGAAAATGCGTTGAGGGAACCGGTAAAGCACTACGCGATTGATGATGATAAACTGGATGCCTTAGTGGAGATGGCAATAAACGCAGTTAAGGGTGTGTGGCAACATCACAATAAAACGACTAAGGAACTGGTTTTAGATGTGTTGGGAAAAGCAGGGAATAGTAGTATGGACCGCATGGAGTTAATGAGTAAGTTAGAAAAGAGGGGACTTTTGGAAGAATGGATAGAGCAAATAATAGAGGAATTAATAGAAGAGGGGCTATGCTATGAACCTGAGGTCGGGGCGGTGAAGGTGGTGTAATTATGGAAACGTTTGAAAAAGTGAAATGGATGCAATTGCCAAGGAATATAGTGATTGGCTCTAACGTCCTGGTTGAGATAGGTACGGTGTGCAAACACTTAGGAGTGGGAAAAGAGGTAACGATAGTTACAGGTGCGCATTATACAAGAAAAATAGCAGGCGAGAAAGCGTATGAGGTTTTATCTGATGCGGGATACGAAGCCCAGTTGGTAGAAGTGCAAGCGATAAGCAGAGAAAGTATAGAGCAGGTGAAAGCGGAGGCAATAGGTGCGAAGTTCATGCTCAGTGTTGGTGGTGGAACGGTCATAGATACGGGCAAGATTGCTTCTTTTGAGATGGACATTCCGTTCATTTCTGCTCCTACTATCGCATCGCACGATGGTATAGCGTCATCGCGTGCTTCGGTAAAGGATCCAGAAGGTGGCAGTCCTGTTTCCATACAGACGCATGCACCACTTGCTGTTGTCGCGGACACGGGGATAATATCGTCGGCGCCTTACCGGTTTACCGCTGCCGGTTGTGGTGACATCATCGCCAACTATACCGCGGTACGCGATTGGCGACTTGCAGAACGGTTGAAGAATGTCGAGTTCAGCGGTTACGCAGCCGCTCTTTCTGAGATGACTGCGGATATGATACTATCGAATTTTAAGGAGATACGGCGGGGAAACAAAAGGACGGCATGGACGGTAATAACGGCTCTGGTGTCCAGTGGTGTTGCAATAAGTATTGCAGGCTCCTCAGCACCGGCTTCGGGCTCTGAACATAAATTCAGCCATGCCCTAAATATAGTTGCCGATAAACCCGCGTTGCATGGTGAGCAATGTGGTGTTGGAACTATAATGATGACATACCTGTATGGCGAGGATTGGCAGCGGATTCGAGAAGTGCTAAAAGATATTGGCGCGCCTACAACGGCAAAGGATTTAGATATAAAAGATGAATATATAATAGACGCACTTACCTTAGCACACAGGATTAACCCGGATAGATACACAATATTAAGCGAATCAGGACTAACACGAGAAGCAGCGGAAAGGCTCGCGCGGGCTACCGGCGTAATAAATTAAGGATGTGATAGGAGGGCATGGAGACCGGAAGAATCGTAACGTTGATTGGCGCCAAGTTGGCGAATGTAGGGGAGGAGTTTATCTTTTCGGGTGCTGCAACTGAGTGCGAAGAGTGTAAATTGAAAAAATCGTGTATCAATCTCGAAGTAGGTAGAAGATACAGGATAGAGAAGGTGCGAGAAGAGATAAAGCACGATTGTCATATCCACGAAGACGGTGTGCGAGTGGTAGAAGTGATAGAACCA
>JAYEOC010000010.1:2158-5738 GCA_034722635.1 Methanobacteriota archaeon | reverse complement strand
GCATTTTCAGGCTTGGGTTTCAGTATCGGGTTGCCTTCGTAACGCCTCAACTTCATGCAATTATAACCCCCTTGCCTTCATTACCTTGGTAAAAACGTCTATATATATCTCGGCTATCTTATCCGCGGACCTTATATGTGTGTACACCTCTTCCGCTTCTATAATACCTTTCGCTATTCTCTCATCTACACAAAAGGCAATCAATTTACGTGTCAAGTCGTCCGTATCATTATAATAAACCACTTCATCTTTCAATGGCTGGAAGTACTCGGATTGCTGTGGTATGAATATAGGGCAACCAGCGCCCATTGCCTGGAAGATAGTAGCTGAGACAAGCCTGAGATACCGATTCTGGTATTTATGGAATATGACGGCATCTGAAGCAAATAGGTAGTCGTCAAATCGCTCATCCGATAACGCTCCCTCTTCACGAACAATCATCCATGGCGGTGCCGACTCCTTCTCAAGCATCTCGAAGTCCGGCGGGATTACAAATAATAAAACCACATCTGTCAGTAGCTCTTCACACAAATAGCGCAGGTATGGGAGATAGCCCCGCTGACAGAAGGTAAAGATTATTTTCTTATCTATTGGTAAATCAAGCTTTTTCCTGCTCTCAATCTTGTCACCGCGTCTTATCGGGAAACAAGGAAAAGGGATGTACTCCGCGTCAGGATAAACATCCTTCAGGAACTCCTGCCGCTCATCAAAGTAAATCACTTTATCCCAGGGGAGCTGATAAAACCATGTTTCCTCTGGTAACTTCTCTTCATGTACAATATGAACAGGAAAAGCATGCTCTTTAATCATAGGGAAGATTTTGGCAAGCTCATCCACGGGCAGCACCCTTAAATCTTCCACTACAAAGATGTCAAACTCTGTTGTGAGTATGGGTCTTGGGTCCAGATAGTCTTTTCCAAAGCATCTTATTACATAACGCTCGTCTTTACCCGTAAATTTGTCTTCCCCGTAGTCTTCCTTTAAAAAACTGAATACTGTCACTTTATGCCCCTTCTTCAGCCAGGCATTCACCAGTGCTTTTGCATGCACCGAAGCGCCTCTTTCATCATTCCAGGGTGTCATCATTGCAATCTTCATTCGCTCTTCACTGCACTTAATAACAACTCAGGAAGTATATAAAGCATATAGTGTTTGCATGTTGGTTGAGCGGATTTTATCTTTACAGGTCTCTGTTACTTTTATCGCAATAGATAAGGTTCCTGTGCCAACCATGAACTGAGAAGCAGTATAGTAGTGATAATGCCGAAGGTAGAGCACTTTTTTAACCTCAACTCCTCAAATATCTTCAAATAGCGTGATAAACTTTTTAGCGATTTTTTCCACCGAATTCGCTCTCACATATTGTTCCGCATGCCCCAAAACCTCGTGTTTGAAATCAGGATCTTCTATGAGTCTAATAACTTTAGCCTTTAAATCCGCCCTATCGCGATATTTTACTATCTCCTTATCCATTAGTTCTACGTATCTTACATCCGGAGCGACAATAGGGGCAAGCGCACCCAAACACTGGCAAACCGTGCTGGTGACCACAATGTAGTCTGTTTCCACCTTTGGCCACAGAAAGGCATCAGATGCGTGCAAGTATTTATATATCTCTTCATAAGAGAGTATGCCCCGCCGAACCTCTAAGTAATCGCTTTCAGGAGGTAAATCGCCATAGGACCGGAGGACGAAATATTTCAAGTCATAGATCTCATTTAATTCTTTCGCTAACCACATATAATCCTTATACTCAAACAATGGCTGCTTACCAAAGGAGAATAGAACCGTTTTATCGCGGGGAATGCCAAGTTCTTTCCTTGCTCTCTTTTTGTTGCCTTTAACTAGCGGGCGGCAGGGAAAGGGGATTATATGGATCTTCTCCTCCGGGTATTTCTCTTTGAGCATGTTTCCAAATCGGGAGTCAAAACATACAATTGCATCGAAGCTAAGCCTATAGAGGCTTTCGTATTTTGGCAGTTTCCCCAGATGCCATACAAGCACTTTCTTTGCTTCTATCTTCGGAAACACATCCAGCAGAGCGGGAATGGGCAGCAGTTCTAAACCCTGCAAGACCAGCACATCGTAATTCTCTTTCCACAACCTTTCGTCTATCCACCCTGTTTTCCCGATAGTCTCCGGCTGCTCATAGCCACGTATTACAAACTCCTCATCCTCTTTTTCTATGGGATTGTGATGCCAATCGGTCGCCGATTCTAATGTAGGTGCAAATACCGTGAGGTCATGCTTTTTCCGCCATTCCAATCCCACGAGTTCCGCATGTGCAGATATGCCGCAGGTGGCATTCCAGCGGCTCATCAATGCTATTTTCATTGCCTTATCCCGCACCGCTATACAATTTTAAATGCTTGTGTACAGTCACAGGCCATGAAGTCGCATTCCGGTAGCCGTCCGTTCGATCCAGAACATACTGCTCAAATTCGTTATCCGTAAAAATGCGAATAGCAGTTTTTGCAATTCCGGATGCGTTGTCAGGCAGAATAAGCAGTTCGTCACTGATATGTTTAACTACCTCAAACTTGGGTATCCGGTAGGCAATAACAGGTTTCTTTGCACCAATTGCAAGGTGAATAGAGCCGGAAACCGATCTATCTTCGTGATAATGAGTGAACAAGGCAATATCTGACGCACCAAAGATATAAGGTATCGCCTCGTTTGCAAAGAACATATTTGGGAATATCACCATATCCGTGAGGTTGAGTTCTTCGATTCTCTTTCTGATTGATTCAACATAGTCCTTAGCTTTTCGTGTTGCGTCTGGAGGTAGCCCACCTGCAATAAATAGATACACCTCTTCTACTTCTGCCCGTATCTCCTTGAACACCTCAATCGAGACATCCAGATCTTTAAATGGATTGACAAAGCCAAACACCGTAATGATTTTACCTTCTTCTGGTAAGTTTAGCCGTAGCCGCGAAACTTTCTTTTCTGCATTACTGACCGCTGTACCATGGGGGATAATGTGAATCTTAGTTGAAGGTATTCTGAGTCGTTCTAATATCGCTTTCTGCGATTCGAGATGGACAATAACATCGCCAGCAAGCGCAGCAATTCTCTGAGTAAACTTCTCGTCTATATCGCCACTTACCGAGAATTGACCTGGTCTTACGCAATGGAGAGTAACTATCGTCCGTTTTGCAGTTTCGTTCAATCTTTCAAGCAGCACAGGCAGCCGGTCATCAAAACTGTAAATGCCATATTCATGTTGAATGTGGACAATATCTACGTCCTTCGTATTGCTGATGATTGGTTCTACAAAAATGGTATTCCTATCCCAGCACGGGACTACCTCAAATCGCTCTTTTTTTGCTGGTGCGGCATCGTTCTCGGCAACTACCTTAATATCCAATGTGGGCGATACCTCCCTGGAGTCCATGGATGAGATACGCAGTATATGTGGCTATCCCACACTGCTGAGGAAGATAAGTAGATACGTAAGCGATTTTCATCTAATATATAACATTTGATCTTATCATTTAAATATATTTTAACTTGCATTCCATCTTTTCTGAAATAACGAGAAATGAGGTAGCGCAAACGTTCCATTCTCCTCGTTCAT
>JAYEOC010000010.1:0-2058 GCA_034722635.1 Methanobacteriota archaeon | reverse complement strand
TTTTTACCACGGCTGTACCGCCAAATACATTGAGTTTCGTGGACACAGTTACGCATAGGCGTATTTCACGAACTCCTCCACCTTTTCACTGAACTCCGCACGAAGTTCTGGCGTTATAGTTGGTCGCACACTCTGGATAGCAGTTTCAAAGTGCTTCTTCCCAATTAATATATTTTTTAGCGCTTCTTTTACTTGCGTTTCCGTTATCCCCTCCGTGATGAACTCTCGTAAAGCACTCATCACGGCTTCTTTAACTATCGCAGCTATATCCGCACCGACATACCCCTCTGTGAGCTCCGCAAGTTCTGCGGCATCCACGTCATCACCTAAAGGCTTTCCCATCAGATGCACTTCAAATATCTTTTCCCGCTCTTCTTTACCAGGCGGCGGGATATATATCAACCGGTCAAGCCGTCCTGGTCTCATTAACGCGGAATCAACCATGTCCGGTCGGTTTGTAGCACCGATAACAATCACCTCTTTCAACTCCTCTAAGCCGTCCATCTCGGTCAACATCTGAGAAACCACACGCTCTGTTACGTGAGCGTCATACCCCGAGCCTCTTACCGGCGTAATCGAATCTACCTCATCTAAGAAGATGATACAAGGTGCCGCCTGTTTAGCCTTCCTAAAAATTTCACGAACCGCTTTCTCTGATTCACCTACCCATTTCGAGAGCAGTTCGGGGCCTTTAATACTTATAAAATTCGATTCGCTCTCGTTCGCTACTGCTTTCACCAGCATCGTCTTTCCGGTGCCGGGCGCACCAAATAAAAGGATACCTTTAGGCGGTTTTGAATTCAGATGACTAAAAACGTCTGGGTATTTAAGCGGCCATTCCACAACCTCTTTCAATTCCTGTTTCGCACGTGCCATACCGCCTATGTCGTCCCATTTAACATTTGGTACTTCGACAAAGACTTCCCGGAGTGCAGAAGGTTCGGTGTACTTTAACGCTTCACTGAAATCCTCTTTTGTTACTTCCAGCTTGTCCATCACTTCCTGTGGTATCTCTTTCTCTAGATCTATCTCAGGTAATATTTTCCGAAGCGCGTGCATTGCCGCTTCTTTACACAACGTAGCGAGGTCGGCGCCGACAAAACCATGCGTGTATTTAGCGAGGTCTTCCAGGTTTACATCTTCAGCCAGAGGCATGCCACGTGTATGTACTTGCAATATCTCGTCACGACCGTTCATGTTCGGTATGCCTATTTCTATCTCACGATCAAAACGGCCGCCTCTTCTCAACGCTTCATCCAGTGCATTTGGTCTATTCGTGGCGCCAACTACCACTATCTGCCCTCGCGATTCCAGACCGTCCATCAAGGATAGAAGCTGAGCGACCACACGCCTTTCTACTTCTCCGGTCGTATCGCCCCTTTTTGGTGCAATGGAATCGAGTTCATCAATAAAGATGATAGAAGGTGCGGTTTTACTTCCGTCCTCAAAAATGTCACGCAGGTGTTTCTCACTCTCGCCATAAAACTTGCTCATTATTTCGGGTCCTGAAATGGAATAGAAATTGGCGTCTGTCTCATTCGCAACTGCTTTTGCTATCAATGTCTTTCCAGTGCCCGGGGGGCCGTGCAAGAGAACGCCTTTTGGTGGCTCTATGCCCAATCGCTCGAATAGCTCGGGATGCCGTAATGGCAGCTCTATCATCTCCCGGATCAGACTTATCTCACGTTGCAAACCGCCAATATCCTCGTAAGCTATGTGTGGTACACCCGTTGCCCCTTCCCGAGCCTTACGAAGAACAAATTCGGTGTTTAAGTCCGGCATCACAGTACCAGAAGGGAGCGTATTCGTAACTATAAATGAGATGGGATTGCCAAGCATCTCCACTCGTATAATCTGCCCTTTTGTAATCGGTCGCCCTTTCAGTATCTTTGCCAGGTATCGCTCTCCACCTGCGACTTTTACTGGCTGCGTGGGCTCAAGTATAACTCTTTTTGCTTCCTGCACTATTGTCTTCCGTACCAGTACGCGGTCATCTATGGCGACACCGGCATTACTCCTTATGTTTCCGTCTATGCGTACTATTGACTTGTTGTTGTC
>JAYEOC010000009.1:0-5752 GCA_034722635.1 Methanobacteriota archaeon | reverse complement strand
CAGACGCATTCTAATGAGCGCAGCCATCCTACACTTGCCACATTGACACCGCCTTCGCCCTGGATTGTCTCGACAATTACAGCGGCCGGATAATCCAAACCACTGCTCTGATCGGTCAGCATCTTGTCTAAATATTCTGTGGTGTCCACACCCTCATCCATGTAACCGTCATAAGGCATAAATTCAGTGCTCCTGCGCCAGCGAGGAAATCAATAAACTGCTTGCCTGTATCATCTATCCAGGATAGCACCTCGAGCTTTTGTAAATACCACAGGGAAGTCACGGCAATAACTGCGAACATTTGACTTAAGACGTTCGATAGTATTACAATTCTTCATTTGCTACCCTCCCGGTTGATGTTAAACGGACCAATACGGAGCTGATATTCCGTCTCACAATTCTCTTCTCCAAAAAGCACATTTGAAAAGTATTCTTTTTCTTCGCAGTGTGCTTCAAGATCTCGGGCAATAGACCGAAACATGTGCCACGAGGCAGTATTGGAAAGAGTTATGGTAGTTTCTATAAAATGACAGTCATGACAGACTCTCCTTTGCAATACTTCACATAACAAGCGCTTGCCGATGCCACCTCCTCTTACTTGACCGTCTACTGCGACCTGCCATGCGAAAAAGACTTTGGAATCCGACGGCAGACGATACCCTGACAGGAAAGCTATGATCTCCCCTTTCTCTTCGGCAACTACACAGGTATCGGCAAAGTGCTGACTGAGTATTAAATAACTATAGACTGAGTTCAAAGCCAGCGGTTTGCACGCCCTTATCAAAGCGTGGATTTTTGTTACATCCTTCACTTCTGGTTTACGAAAAACAAGCTTGTTTTGCCCGGTATTGATTGAACCGCTTTTCACTATGCTACTGACCGACATGATACATATCTCCTATTTATAGACTAATATTTGTTATACAAGCTTAAATATGCTATTTGAGGATAAATAAGAGAATAACGGAAATTTCTGAAGATTCGGAAGACTTTTTATAAACGGGACTATTATATACAAATAATGGTGAGCAAAGTAGACAATAAAATACTTGAGATACTTCAGCAGGACGTAAGGACGCCGGTATCTAAGATCGCAAAAGAAGTCGGTTTGAGTGAAAATGGCGTGCGATATAGACTTGAGAAGCTGGAGAAGGATGACTATATTAAGAGTTACACGATATTGCTAAATCCCAAGAAATTTGGTAAGAATCTGCTTGTGATATTTAATCTGGAGGTAGAACCAAAGGCGATGAGGACCATATTACCTAAATTGGCTGGGCTTGATGAGTTTATCAAGATATATCAGACCACGGGACAGTTCTCTGTTATCGCAATCGGCCTATTTGATAGCGAAGAAAGTTTGACCCGGTTTATAAATAATAAACTTCTGTTTGAGTTCCCAATCCAAAATTATACCGTTGAGGTAGTAATGAAGAAGATTAAAGACACTGATTATGAGATATAACTGTCTTTTTTTTTATTCGCAGAAGGGGGGTGCGTCTGATAATATCCTCTATCCACGCTTTATTGGTAAGCCGTTAGCCCACTCGCGTGCTTCATTCAAACAATGCTCTTTACTAATAACTCGTTTCTCAAGTATATACTCTTTTCGAGTGGCACCGAAATAAACAGCTAATCCAATTGATGCGGTATTGCAAGAAGCATGCACGCCCACTGGAAGAGCACAGCCGCCCCCTGTTACCTTTAAAACTTCGTTCTCCACATTTGCCTCTATTCTCGTCTCCGCATCGTCTATCTTGCTCATAACCGCATTCGTCCCTGAATCTTTCCGCGTGACCACCGCAATTATACCCTGGTTGGGCGCAGGTACGAAAGGGTCGCAATCAAGTCGCTCATAATCCACCTCAAGGTTCAACCGTTCAAATCCCGCTTCTGCAAGTAGAATACCGTCATAATCGCCGCTTCTTAACTTTCTAATCCGCGTGTTCACATTACCTCGTATGTCCTTTATCTCTACGGTTACTCCTTTCGCATCCATGAACTGCAGAAATTGAAATTTTCGTCTCACACTTGACGTCCCGATCACCGCACCATCCGGCATATCGTCCAGCTTATGGCTCGCGACCAGCACATCAAAAGGCGAATCACGGGGCAATACCGCGGAAGTCGCCAACCCCTCATCTCTTTCCAGCGGTATGTCCTTCATTGAATGCACAGCAAGGTCTATTTCACCGTTCAAAAGTAACATATCCAGCGTTTTAACAAAAACACCCTTCTCCGGCATTTCATACAAGCCCCGGTCTGTCATGACGTCGCCTAAACTCTTTACTGTCTTTATCGTGGGTTCGTATCCCAACGCTTTCAACCGCACACGTACTTTCTCGGCTTGCAATACTGCTAGTTCACTACCGCGTGTGCCTATTATCATTTTATCTCGTTTACCATTACTACCATACAACTTGCGCTTCTTATATTACTATTACTTATACCTGTTTTTGTGCAGAAAAAGTGTCGAATGACGCAAACTTATCAATATCAAGATATATCAAGTCGCGGGGGTTGTTCTCCGTTAATGCAAGCGGTCTATTTCATAACTCAAAATCAGTTCACTTATCGCATTACCTTCGTGGACAACAAAACCTTCTACATCAACAATCAAGCTGCCACCTACGCTGATCTTCTCATTAACCGCACCAACGGCATTTGCTTTAAGTACCCATAAATTGTTTTCAACTGCTCGTGCAATCGGCAGAGCCCTATTTTTATTTACTTTTCGTATCGCTTCGATTGGGTCATAAAAATGTGCCGATAATATGAAGATAGCATCTGCCCCCAAAGTTTTATATCCGTGAGCGAGCTTCGGATCGTTCTGATCTCGGCAAATTAAAACGCCAAACTTAGCATCACCCACCCTAAAAAGTAATGGCTCTTCTCCTTTTTTAAAATCTGCTTCATCAGAAGAAGTGAGATTAATCTTGTGATAAATATGCCGCCTACCACTTGTTAATAGGACTATTGCGCTATTAAAAAGCTTCTTGCGTTCAATATAAGGTGTGCCAACAATAACGTTCACACCAACTTTTGTTACCTGTTGCTGTATGATGTCCAGCGTTTCCGTTACTTCGTCTTGATTAACCGTAGTAAAATTACGTACATAGCCTGTGATATTGCATTCAGGAAAGCACAGGATGTCTATATTCTCTTTCGATGCCAATGAGATATATTTAGATATGGTTGTCAAATTGGCATCTATCTCATTGTAAAGCTTGACTTGCGCAACAGCAGCCTTCATGATTTGAATCTCCTCCGCAACATGGCAATGACTAACATAACCTCAATTATATATACTCTTTGCGTCATTTATTTATAGAACCTAGATATATTTAACAATTGAGTTTTATTAACTTAACGGGGGAATTATGACCGCAAAAAAGAGAGAAGGGAAGGATACGATTTATCTTATGCCACATACGCATTACGATGCCATCTGGGCCTTCACGAAAGAGGACTATTTCCACATCAATATGGTGCTCATTCTGAAGGAAGTGGTGGAGCTTATAGAAAAGACAAATTACAAGTTCATGATAGAGCAGACCTTTCTGCTGGCGGAGTTGGAGAAGAGGTATCCGGAAGTATTCGCAAAGGTTGCGAAGTACATAAGGGAAGGCAAGATAGAGATTGCCGATGGCGAATATCTGATGGCGGATACGATGCTTCCAGAAGGAGAAACACTGATACGGGAAGTCCTGGAAGGTAAGAGATATGTGAAGGAGAAGTTTGGGGTTGACGTTCCCGTAATGTGGCAGGCAGACAGCTTTGGGTTGAATGCCCAGCTACCACAGATGTATAAAAAATTAGGCTACAAATATGTTGCCTTTAGAAGAGGTGTGCCAAAGAGAAAACCGTCGGAGTTCCTATGGGCGGGTTTGGATGGCACGCGGATTTTAGCGCACTTTATGCCTTTTGGATACAGAGCAGGGTTGGACTTGACAAAGCTGGGCGAAAGCTATGACAAACTAAAAGACCTGGCAGCTACCACACAAATCTTGATGCCTTCCGGAAGTGGCGTTACGGCCCCGCAGCCGGAAACATTTATGGCGGTAAAGGCGTGGAACGAGAAGAGCGACGTGGAGATGAAGATAGCAACGCCAGTGGAATTCTTTGAAGCACTGGACAAGGAAATAAAAGAGAATAACATCAAGCTCGAGGTCAGGAAGGGAGAGATGTATTCAGGTAAGTATTCAGAGGTATTTCCAAGTTGTTGCTCGAGCAGGATGTGGATAAAGCAGGAACTTAGCGAGTACGAGGGTTGGTTAGCGTATTGTGAGCGGTGGAGTACAATAGCTTACCTGTTGAATAATCCCTATCCCTCAGAAGAGATGATAAATTGCTGGCGTAAAATTTTGTATCTTGCATTTCATGATGTTGCCCCGGGAACGGGTATGGATGAGGGTTACGATGAAGTGCGGCATTTCCATGGCTTTTTCAATACAGAGATGACCAACCGCTGCAATCGCGCACATACTCAAGTAGTAGAGGCGCAATCCGAGACAGGGTTTGAATCAGACGAGACTCATATACAGTTGCTGAAGATGCGTGGATATGGGGATATGATAGTATTTAACTCGCTGTCGTGGGAAGTGACGAATTGGATAGAGATGGATTTGAACTTTGATCGTGGTAAAATAGTAACGATTTGCGGATTAAAAAGCGGGGACGAGGAGATAGACGTAGAAGTATTAAAATTTGCGAGGTATGATGATGACTCGTTGAGATATGCGAGAATAGGATTTGTTCCCACGGTTCCTGCATTAGGATATAAGGTCTATAAAATCCTTGAGCGTGAGCCGAAACGGCACCCCTATGACCCGAATTTTATCATAGAACGGGGAAACACAATAGAAAACAGATTCTTTGGCGTAGATGTTGACCCAGGCACGGGGTTGATTGACGTGTCTCTGAACGGAAGGGGAGAGACGCGGGAGAAAATTTGTGGTGCAAATGAGCTTGTACTGGAGGAAGAAACCGGCGATCTTTACTACCATCGTGCAACATTAGGTACCCCTTTGAAGACAGAAAAGGGGGAAGGGGTGAAGTACGGCTCATTCCGGGTGGAGAATTTTGGTATAGCAAAAAGTCCTTTGAGACGTGTTATCAATGTTGAGACCGATTATTTTTCACTACGCTGGCCGTATAGATTGACGGAGAAGATGGAGCCACTTATCTGGCGGCACAAATTCCTGGAGTGTACAAAGAAGATAATAGTTTACCGGGACATACCGAGGATAGATTTCGTCACGATCATAGTGGACAGGCATCCGAGGGCTCGGATCAGGGTCAGATTCTCCACGAACATAAAATCTTCGACTTATGCCTGTGGAACTCAATTTGGTGTTGTTTCTCGACCGACAGACCAGTCGCACTATAAGCCAAAAGGGGGATGGGTGGAGGACCCCTGTGGTACATTCCCCTCGCTGAAATGGTTTGATTATTCTGATGGTAGGAAGGGCTTAACCGTGATTCACCGTGGGACACCGGAGAACGAGGTAAGAGATGGTGACCTCTATTTGACACTGCTCAGAAGTGTTTTAATGCTGTCATCAGATGGTAGAATGGGTCCGGCAATTCCGGTTCCGAATGCACAGGAGCTGAGACGATACGTATTTAAATATTCCATTTATCCGCACAAAGGAGATTGGTGGGCTGCTTCATCCTACAAACAGGCCTATGAGTTCAACTGTCGTTTGGATGCTATGCAGTTGCGGGAGGAAACGAAAATTCCTCTGAACCA
>JAYEOC010000008.1:0-20625 GCA_034722635.1 Methanobacteriota archaeon | reverse complement strand
TGTAACTTCACTGTCACCGGATCTATTATATCCTCTGCCATCATATCGCTTTTCACTTGCTTAGCCAATCCCGATATACCTGCATTTTTGTTTCCCTCGAAATGCTCTGCCCTGAGCTTCGTTAACGTATCTATATGGTTCATCCCACTGTTCTTCGCTATTGCCACTGGTATAGTCTCAATAGCGTCTGCAAACGCTTCCATCGCCAACTGCTCCTTTCCCGGCACCTTCTTTGCTGCTTTTCTGAGCTGATGCGCACATTCCATCTCCACCGCACCGCCTCCCGGCACCACTCGTGCATCCACAAACAGTTGCGCAACGGCATGCAAAGCGCTTCTTATCTCGCCTACCAAACCCTCTAAAATCCGGAGGGTCGTACCTCTTATAAGTATAGTGGCAGATTTCTTACGTGCACAATCTTCTATGAACACGTAGTTATCACCTCCTATCTTCCGCTGCACCACTCTCCCGGCAACGCCAAATTTATCTTCGCTTAAAGCGCTTATATCTTTCACTATCTTACCTTTAGTTGATCGCTCCAACCGCATCAAATCCGTTAATTTCACTCGCTTTATCAGCATTATACCGGCATCCCGGAACTTATCCAGTGCGTCATCATCCACACCCCATCGGCAGCAAATTACGTTTGCACCACAGTTTATTACAGGATCCACAACTTCATCAAACAGTTTTGCGCGTGCCTCCCGGAACTCCCTGAAATGTGACGGTTCAGAGAATTTTACGCTAATCTCAAGCGCACCGAGTGTTTGTCCTGCTTTACTCCGTTCTCTTGCACCGGTTCCTGTCTTTAGCTCCTTTCGGCCCTTTATCCTCGGCTCCTTATGCTCAATCGGGAAATCAAGCAGCGCTATCCGCGCATTCTCCATCTCTGTTGGAAGCGCATCCAGCACTTCTCGGTCTATAACAACGCCTTCTAAAAAACTCGTCTCGTGTACTCTACTTCCACTCTTCGTTTCTATTACTATATCCTCTACCTCTATGGGCTCATCATCGTCACTATCACGTAGCCGCTTTATGCTCTCGACTACAGTATCCACTAATGTGTCTCCTTCGCCAAAATCGTCTTTCTTTAATGCCGTCTTCGCCACTTTCCGCAAAACCACATCACTACCTTCGCCTCTTACCTCAACAGGAGACGCTATCTCAGATAAAACCGCTTTTACAACCTCAAGCGCCATCTCATACCCGTTTATCACTTTATTTTGATGCACGCCCAATGCCCTCAACTCATACCCTTTCTTCACTAGTTCGCCCATCAGAACCATAACCGCTGCTATTCCATCCCCTACTCTTTCGCCCTGTGTTAACCCTGCGTTTAACAGTATATCCGCAGTAGGGTGCTGATACTTCAATTCCTTTACCAGGCTGAGCGCGTTTCTGGATATAAGGTCCGCAGCTTCTATCTTCGTGGCGCCCTGCGTTATCAAAATCTTAGATCCAAAAGGTCCAATAACCGGCTTGAACATATCCGAAAAGCTGGCGGCAACTTCCATATTCGCCGCCTGGATTTCCTCCGGTGCTACTTCTCCTGGTGGTAACTCCTCTTTTATCGTCATTTTTCTCTTCTTCTCTTTACTCTTCTCTTTCTCTATCTCTCCACACTAACGTTAATAAAAACAAAAGCATCTCTAAACTAAAATAACCTATAAAAAAATGAACCTACCCGTACCGGGAACAAAATTTTCTATCGAAACTTTCGGCTGCACCGCGAATACTGGTGACACGATGAAGATGCGTGCGATTTTGAGAAAGTCGGGTCATGAGATAGTAGAAGAACACGAAGCCGAGGTCGTTATCGTGAATACCTGCACCGTAACGAAGAGAACGGAATTAAATGTGCTAAAGCGGCTGAACGAGTTGAAGCATCAGGATAAAGAGGTAATCGTGGCTGGTTGCATGGCGGCGGCACAACCTGAGCTTGTAAGAAGTGTTCTGGGCGATGATGTAGCACTGGTAACACCGCAGGATATTTGCAGTAGTAAGGAACAAGAATTCGATTTTGATGGCTTGATTAGTACCATACCCATATCTATGGGCTGTACCGGAAACTGCACTTATTGTATCGTGAAACGAGCGAGAGGCGAACTAAAGAGCTACTCCCCGGAAAAGATATGTGACGCGGTAAAAAATGCAGTGGACAAGGGTGCAAAAGAGATACGAATTACTGCTCAGGACTGCAGTGCATACGGCCTCGACCGGGCAGACATAAAGCTCCCGGAACTGCTAACAATGGTGTCTGCTGTGCATGGCGAGTTCCGTGTAAGAGTAGGCATGATGAACCCTTCTACACTACTACCTATCTTAGATGATGTTATAGACGCATTCGAGTCCGAAAAGATATTCAAATTCTTTCATGTGCCTGTACAATCTGGTTCTGATAGGGTGCTGAACGCTATGAAAAGGAATTACAAGATAGATGAGTTTGTGGACCTGGTAACGACCATAAGGCACCGATTCAAGCACTGCACGATTTCGACCGATTTTATCATTGGATTTCCAACAGAAACTGAAACCGAGTTCTTAGTATCGCTGAACCTATTGGAGCGCGTAAAGCCGGAAAAAGTTAACATAACAAGGTTCTCACCAAGACCCATGACCGAAGCCGCGAAGCAGAAGGACTTGTTAGAACGGGAGAAGAAAAGACGGTCGAGAATCATCTCTGATTGGCATCACAAGCTTGCTATTGCCACAAACAAGGAATTGGAAGGGACGGTGATTCCTGTTTTAGTAACGGAAACGGGTAAGAAAGGCGGCGTAATCGCGCGCGACTGCGCATACCGCACGGTAGTATTAAAAGCGGATTTGCCTCTCGGGTCCTATTTCCCGGTGCGTATAAGCGAAGCGAGAAGCACTTATCTGATGGGAGAAGTAAAAGACATTTGACGGATACATAACCTTTAAATTTGTAACCTCTCCTTTCACTTACATGACACGTACACGCTGCACAATCTGCGGTAAACCGGCATTGTACCGATGCAAGTATTGTGGCGATACCCTTTGCAAGGAACATCTCCCGCCAGGACTGCACTGGTGCGTTGGATCAGAGGATCATAAAAACGACCCCGAAAAAGGAAGAACCACCGCGATACCGACCATGGAACGGCTAAAAAACGTTGATACTAACTTAGTCAGTGTATTCGCACATAACTATTCCTATTTGTTATTGTTCATCATGGCCTTCTCTTTCGTTTTGCAATTACTCATTCCGAGTTATACCCAGTTATTGGTGCTAGATCCTCAGAATGTCTTAGAACGTCCCTGGACGCTGGTAACATATGTCTTTCTTCATTCTACACATCAGTTCGGGCATATCCTTATCAACCTGCTTGTATTTGTCTTCTTCGCTCCTGTGTTAGAGCATAAAGTGGGCAGCACAAAATTTCTACTCATCTTCTTCCTTTCCGGCATTTTTGCAGGGATTGGCTGGTGTTTCACTTCCAGTTATCCCGCAGTGGGTGCAAGTGCGGTGATATACGCGATATTGACCACTCTTGCGGTGCTAATGCCAAGACTGCGAGTGTATCTATTCGGTTTTGTACCATTGGAACTATGGATGATAGCTTTTATAATACCTTTATTTTATGATGTCTTACCGCTTATAATGGGTTTGCAAGACGGAATCGCGCATGCCGCACATCTATACGGTCTTCTATTCGGTTTGCTTGCCGGCTTGAGTTTAAAAGACAAGTAAAAACGCAACCTTTTTATATTCGCCTTTCCTATATTTGAGATGTATCTCATAATTGGTATTGCCGAGGTGAAGGAGAAAGATGAGTGGGGACATAATTGTTTCATTAAAAAAACTTGCATTGTTAGGTGCGATTGCACAACCAATTAAGTTATCTTCCGGGCAGTTTGCAGAAACGATAAAAACGAGCGTACAGACCGCGGCGCGGCGACTCCAGGAGCTTGAAAGGGAAGGACTCGTGCATAGACGGATAATCGCGGATGGACAGTGGATAATACTAACGGGAAATGGGATAGCGCGACTGAAAAGTGAATGTTACGAATATCAGGAGATATTCTTTTCCGCACCGAATATCGAGTTAGAAATCGGTGGTCATTTGATTACGGGTCTTGGCGAAGGGCAATATTATACGACTCTTATTGGATATAAACGGCAATTTAAGACTAAATTAGGTTTCAATCCTTTTCCTGGCACCTTAAATCTCCGTTTGGATTCACCGAGTATATCTCTAAGGAAGAAATTGGCTGGGTTAAGTGGTGTAGAAATAGCAGGTTTTGAATCAGAAGATAGGACTTTTGGTGGTGGCAAGTGCTTCACATGTAAAATATTGTGTGACCGAGCTGAGGGAATAAAAAGTGCAATTATCCTTCCCGACCGTACACATTATCCCGAAGATGTCGTAGAGATAATTTCACCTGTTTACTTAAGATGTGAACTAAAATTAATTGATGGCGATGAGATAAGAGCGATGGTGATGGTATGAATGTTCCAGAGACGGTAGAACGTGGTATAGAGTACGTGAAAAAGGGTAAAACCGTATTAATCTACGATGCAGCGGATAGAGAGGGCGAGACGGACTTTGTAATGCCCGCATCTGCGGTTACACCAAAAGATGTTGCGTATTATAGAAATGAAGGTGGTGGACTTATCTGCGTTGCTATACATTCCGTTGCAGCAGAGAAACTTGGGCTGCCTCTGATTAGCGATATACTGATAAACGTGACCGGTGAGTTCTTTCCTATAAGAAAGATGGTGGAAGGAAAGGGCGACCTTTCATACGATAAACGCTCTTCCTTTTCACTTTGGGTGAACCATCGTGATACATTCACAGGTATAACGGATAGAGATAGAGCATTAACGATAAAGAGGGTAGGCGAAGCGGTGGATGAAGTACTAAACGGTAACACCTACGATTTTTGTGATGAGTTCAGGACACCGGGTCATGTCTCATTATTGAAGGCTGCGGATGGTCTGCTCGATGAAAGAAGAGGTCAGACGGAGCTTTCGGTAGTTCTAGCACTGCTTGCGGGTATATCACCGGCAATGGCGATTTGTGAAATGTTGGATACAGAAACAGGGGCTGCACTCACGAAAGCAGATGCAATAGCCTTTGCATCAGAGCGAGATACGGTATTCATTGAAGGGAAGGACATAGTAGAAGCATATCAGTCCTTCCGCGCTCTTAGCCATAAGTAGCTGCCCGTTCTCTGAACAGCATACTTCATTTGTTGATGTTGGCATAAAATAGTACTTCCCCTCCGCCTTTTACTACTACGGCGGACGGGAGCCTACTAAGAGCAGTACGAAGGGATAGGAGATTCCCTTGCGGACTTCTATCGCCGGGATAGCAAAGTGTCCGGGGACCGCCCCTTTAAAGAAGCAAGCTCGATTCCGAGAGCGAAGACCGCCTGTTTGTGATCGTCTTTGCTTCGATGTACCTGAAATGGAGAGATGCCCAACTCGTTGTACTTTGCGAAATCGCAAGCCATTCCATTTTCCTCGCAATACTTCTTCAATTGCGCCAATAATAAATGCAAATGCACCAACTCTTCCTTTTTCATAGTACATCTTACCTATACATTCCACGTATTTAAATGTTTATGTGGCATCAGCAGGTGTAAACAACACCTACCCAAAAAGCCGCTCTTTCTGTAAACGCTTAAGTATCCCAAGTATTAATATCCTCAAAGAGATACCACTGAGAGCCGCTGTGGCTTAGGGGTAAAGCGGCTGATTCGTAATCAGCAGATCGTGGGTTCAAATCCCACCAGCGGCTTTGATAATGCAAACAAAAACAGAAAGCAAGACCACATTACCGAAAGAAGGCCACTTCAGCGAGTGGTATAGTGAGATACTGAAACGTGCCGAGATATTAGACATCAGGTATCCGGTGAAAGGAGTATATGTATGGTATCCGTACGGATTCAAATTACGGAATCTCATATACGCGACTTTGAGGGCTTTTATGGATAAAGGACACGAAGAGGTGCTTTTCCCAATGTTAATACCAAAAGATGAATTAATGAAAGAGGAGGAGCACATAAAAGGGTTTGAAGAGGAGGTTTTCTGGGTAACAAAAGGCGGAACTACCGAGTTGGATATTCCGCTTGCTCTCCGCCCTACTTCAGAGACGGCAATATATCCCGTGTTTAAAGTCTGGATAAGATCACATCGCGACCTGCCACTTCGTGTATATCAAATTGTAAACACATTCAGATACGAGACGAAGCATACAAGACCGCTCATTCGATTGCGTGAGATAACATCCTTTAAAGAGGCGCATACAGCACACGCAAGTCTGGCGGATGCCGAGGAGCAGGTAAAAATAGCCATCACATTATACCAGAATTTCTTTGACCTGCTGGATGTCCCCTACATAATCACAAGAAGGCCGGACTGGGATAGATTTCCGGGTGCTGCATATACCCTTGCCTTTGATACGCTCATGCCGGATGGTAGGACAATGCAAATCGGGACAATCCACTTGCTCGGCGAGAGCTTTGCGCGAACTTTTGATATAAAATATGAAGATAATGCAGGCGCGCTGCAGTACGTAAATCAGACCTGCTATGGCATATCGGAACGGTGCGTTGCCGCTGTAATATCTATTCACGGCGATGAGCATGGGCTGGTATTACCACCTGAAGTTTCGCCCATTCAGGTCGTTATCGTGCCTATCGTGTTTTCGGGTAAGGCGGGGAGCGACGAAAACGAAGTAAAAAAGGCTTGTGCTACCGTTTATGAGGAATTGGAAACTGCAGGAATAAGAGCGTTCCTGGACGATTCCGAGGAAAGGCCCGGTGCGAAGTACTACCGCTGGGAGATGAAGGGGGTACCTTTGAGGATAGAGATAGGACCCCGGGATTTGCGAAACAATAGCTGTGAGTTCGTAAGAAGGGATAATTTCCAGAGGGTGCATGTTCCCCTTCACGATGCCGTACCAGAAGTGAAGAGGACGCTGGAAGAAGTACAGTCCAGTATTCATGGACGAGCAGGAGAGGCTTTAGTCGCTAATATTTATAAGCATGACGGCAGCGATGCAGGAACGGTAGAGGAGATGCGAGCACTGAGAAAAAAGGCAGAACACGGTATCGTTTCTTTATTCCTGTGTGATAGCGCAAGATGCGGTAAGGATTTAGAGGAACATCTTGACGCGAGTGTGTTAGGCGAACCGTTACACGAAACTGAAATGTGCAATAAAAGCGAAGGTAAGTGCATTATTTGTTCGCGAAAAGCCAGAAGAGTATATGTTGCAAGGACCTATTGAACTAGTCTAAAGTCCCTTTTATAACGACAAAACGGTTTCTGTGCCTGTTTTTTTTATCCACCACCTGAAGTTTTTTTTTTGTGCACGTGAGTAAAAATACCGAAAGGTTTAACAGAGTATCAAACTAAACTCTTTCACTGAAAGATAGGGGTGAAAGGCGAGAAGGAATGGGAAGTAGCAGCTCTTGGGTCAAGCGTTCTTTTTGCAAACGAAGGTTGCTGTTACCGTTCTTTGCTCGCGTAACACATGGTACAAGATAATAAAATCGCAATGGAAGTCCGGTATATCAATGGCGTTATAAGGAACGTTCGTAATGTCAAGAGGCGAGAATTCAAGCCTTTTTACAAAGCACTTAAAGATGCCGACTGTATCGTTCTCGTTGGAGAAGGGCGGTCACAAAGCGCAGTTTACATTGGTATGGGTCAACTGAGAAAGGAAGTGAAAACAATGGTTGACATAGATTTTCCGGGTAGCAACATAGAGGAAGCAGCACCTGTGTTGGAGCAGATGTATGATAATATAGCACTGCTCGTCAATTCCGGTAGCGGCGAGACTTCAACACCTAAAATAGTGGTAAAAAAACTCGCGGATTATATCGAGCGTAAAAAGAGCGATAAATTCACCATTAATGCTGTTGTCTCTAACCTGAATTCCACAATCGGCAAAATGGGCGAGAAAGAATATGGTAATGTAGTCGAGCTCTCCGGACGGGATAAAAAACCTGAAACCACTAATGGCTTCCTAAAACACGGTATAATGAATGATGTTTATGAATTAGGTTCTCTGTTGCTATTTCAGAAAACAAAGGAAGCAATAAACGAAAATAAGGATTACAAAACGGTATTTAGAAAGATAGAAGTGGAATCAAAGGAAATCGGTAAAATTGTGAATAAGTTTGTTAGTTCCGGCATTTACAAAAATGTAATTGACAATTTGGAGACGAGAAGCCAAATAACCATGGGTGGTATAGGTCCCGCGAGGAACGTTGCGAGGATGACTGCAATACGGCTGCAGCATGTTAAGAGAGCCATAGGTGACGAGGCGTATTTATCTGGACCTTTTGCACCAAAACCACGTGCTGGTGACATATTAATTCTAATCTCGTTGTCGGGGGAGACAGAAACCCTTTTGAGCTGGTGCAAGGAGCAGAAGAAATTTGGGGGGCATATTTATTCTATCGTGGGCACCGAATCCACATTATCGCGAAATTCTGATAGTTTCGTCATGGAGTGTGCACCTGACACGTTCTATGAACGCGCAACGTTTGCGCTCAGCCCACTTCCTCTGCATTTAGTCGAAAGGCTGGATCAAAGGGGGTTCATGCTACCCGGGTACATTCTGGAATGGCTGCGGGTGCAACATTCGGTCTTAGAATAGAACAAAAGTACGCTAAATTATTCTGCTGTACTTACCGCGATCACTGAGTTCCTGTACCGTACCCTATCGCCTTCCTTTACTTTTATCTTAAAACCTTCTGGAACGGTAACGTCCACACGAGAGCCGAAACAAATCTTACCCATTCGCTCACCTTTACTTAGTTTCTGCCCTGCTTTCACATCGCATAGTATTTTCCGCGTAAAGAAACCTGCTATTTGTGCTACGTATATATCTCCGTACTTCGTACTCAGTTCTATCGTATTTTTCATGTTGAAATCACTGCTACGTAAGAAAGCAGGCTTGAATTTACCCTTTTTGGGCGTTATTTCATTTACAACGCAATTCAATGGTGCTGTAGTAACATGCACATTATGAAGATGCATGAATATCGTAATAGTTTTCTGTCCCCCTTCGCCTGCTCCAATCCACAATATCTTCCCACTTGCGGGCGAGAGCATTTGTTCATTCATAGTCTTTAAATCCATATTTTCCTATTAAAGGTACGAAAACAACATCACATTTTTTATTTCTCTCTATCCCGTTCTTTTTCTCCAACAGGTACAATTTTTGCGTATATCCTCCGAGGGGTATAACCATTTTCCCACCTGTTTTTAGCTGCTCAATGAGCGGTGGAGGTACATCAGGAGCTGCACAAGTCACACTTATTTTATCATACGGTGCATGTTCCGGTAGTCCAAGCGTCCCATCACCATGTGTCACCGTCACGTTTTTATAGCCCGCACGCTCCATGTTCTTCATTGAGAATTCAACCAGCCACGGGATCCTTTCTACTGTATATAGGTGTCCCTCTTCACCTATTAGCTCGGCAATGACCGCGGCGTGGTATCCGGAACCGGCACCAACCTCAAGCACTTTATCGCCCTTTTTCAAGTCCAGATAATCACACATCATAGCAACCATGTGCGGCGCACTTATCGTCTGACCTTCCCCGATGGGCAGAGGATAATCCCCATATGCCTGGTCACTACGTTCGGGCGGCACAAAAAGGTGTCTCTTTACGCGCAGCATTGCTTCTAACACCATTTCATGGACTCCCTGTTGCCTCAGATACTCAACCATTCTCGTCCGCTCTTCCGCCCCTCTCTCTTTGCCCATAATTCAACCACCGAATTGGCCATTCTCAATTAGTAAATCGTAAGTTCTTCACCATCGTTCCACACCCATTCCCCTCTGCCGCTCCAAAAAGCCATATACCGCGCTATGTGGCGCACCTTTAATCAACATCTCTATTGCATCCCCAGCCGCCCTTGTCTGGTGCGAAAACCCTATCAAACTCACCGTCTTGCCATATACCGATATTTTTACACCCGTAAGGTTTTCTATCGTCCTTCGCGTTTTGCCCTTTTCCCCTATTATACGCCCTTTCACCCGTTTCAGCGTCTTTGGCGTGAGATGGTCGAGGGAAATGACATCGAATATTAGGAGATCGTCATCAATGAGTGCAACAGCTTTTTCTGGCGAGAAGCCACGACCTATCGCACTTATCACATCAACCGCTCTGAGCGTTTTTACAGGGTCCCTATCGTCTATACCCTCTACGGATACTTCTCCGTCCTCGCTATTCACAGTTATCCTGCTCGCCGTTCTTCGCTCTATTTCCTCTTTTGCGACCCCATTATGACCGATAAGCGCGCCTATCCTATCCTGTGGGATCATCACATATTGTGTTACCATTTTTAAAACCACCGATTGCACTGATTAATCATTTTACCTGCCTTTTGTATCTTAAACTTTTGTCTACGAAATGTAATAGCAAGCCGGCTTTGTATTTAGTCGCTTGTAAATGGGAAGAATCCCGGTAATCTGTAGTGCTTAGCATCTTTCTATTCCTTCACCATCCGCATTATCTCCTCTTCCGAACATGCAAATCCGAGTTTATTAAAGTACGTGGCGATATTTCGTACGTCACGTCTGAAGAAAGCATCAGCATTCGGATGATCTAAAAGTATTGATTGCCCCATGTCTATTAGCACGGGTTCTATCTTTACTTCTTCCACACCCGCGTCCCGCTCTACATATCCATCCATCAATATGTTGAACTCGCTGAGGTCCGCGTGCACCATCGTGCCATTCTCATACAGTAGTTTCATATAACCCACGATACGCGAAAAGAGTTCTTCGAGGTCAAAGTCATGTTCAAGCACATCTAAAGGCACATCTCTCAATTTTGGTGCTGCAATAGCATCTTGTCCCACAAACTCCATTATTAGCACGTTTTTATCACACGCAATCGGCTTGGGCACCCGGACACCGGCGTCAAAAGCCCGCGTCAGATTCTTTAACTCTTTACGAGCCCATGCAAATACAATGCTTTTACGGTCCCTTTTGATATTCTCAAATCTCGGGTCACCAATTATGTAGTCCTGCATGACCTTGAAATTAGAAGTATCTACTTTATACATCTTTATCGCAAGCTCCACATCCTTCGCACCTATCGCATGGAATATAACCGCTTCTTTACCTCGGCTTATCGGACCACCCAACGCTTTTAATACAGCCTTCGTTGAAAATTTATACAACGTCTCCAGAGTAGGAACGTCAAAAACGTATTGTTCCGTCTTTCTATCGCGGTAATCTTTTTTTTTCTTTTTGCCTTTAGGTAGTTGCCTTTCTTCCTGCCTCAGCCATTTCTCTACTTCAAGAAACCTTTCTTTCTCAACCATTCCGCTTGCGGTCTCTTATATCGGTAGATGAGTTCCGCCTTTTCATCTTGAAAGTCCCAAGGAACAATTATTACTACATCTCCAACGTTTACCCAGTGTCGCCGCTTTAACCTGCCAGGTATTCGGGCCATTCTTTCTTCTCCATCTTGACACTGCACTGTTACTCTCCTTCCGCCTAACATCTTCTGCACTATCCCTAATATTTCTCTGTTCCTTTCCTTGGGTATACGTACACGTACTACCTCTTCTGTTCCTTCTATCACAATTTCCACTCACTCCGAACTTCCATCTTGTTCTTGACTAAGAACCACAGGAGGTTATGTTTAAATTAATATAGATATTATGAGAGTGTAGGATATTATAAATTATGCGTATCCGGCGGCAAATATATTTTGATGAAATGGAAAGGTAAAAAGAGATGATAACCAGGAAGAGGATGAAGGGCGTTTTTTCACGATTGCTAATGGCTTTGCTTTTCAAGAAGAAAAGAGTAAGGATAGGCATTTACGGGCCGCCGAATGCCGGGAAAACGACTTTGGCGAATCGAATAGTACACACATTCGTGGATGAGGAAGATGATGTAGGGGTATCCACAGAGGTTCCACATGAGACAAGGCGAGTGGTAAAGCGAGAGGGAGTTAACATAGACCTGACGAAAAACTTGTCGCCCGACAATCCTGTTTCTAATCCACAAGCAAAGCGAAGCAAAGCGAAGTTGGCGCTGGATGTGGTTGACACCCCTGGATTGGCGACAAAGATAGATTTTCGCGATTTTATGGCTTATGGTATGGATGAAGAGGTAGCGAAGAGTAGGGCAAAAGAGGCGACTGAAGGCGTTATAGAAGCAATAAAATGGCTTGACGATATTGATGGCGTTCTTCTCTTGATGGATTCCACGGAAGATCCTTATACGCAAACGAATGTCGTCATCATAGGTAATATGGAAGCACGAGGCATCCCGGTCATTATAGCTGCGAATAAAGTTGATTTGCCGGATTCCGCACCACAACGGATAAAAAATGCGTTCCCACAGCACCATGTGGTACCAATATCAGCATTGAAAGGCGATAACATAGAAGCGCTCTATGGTGAAATGGCAAAGGCATTCAGGTGAAGAAGAAAGCGAAGGGAGAGAAAGATGCAAATAGAGATGCGTTTAATATCAAAGGACAAGATGGAATCAATGAGTTCTATGGAGAAGTTACGATTCGTGCTGGATGGCGTAAAGTCCGGGAATATTGTGGTACTGGAGGGCGGCCTGACGTCAGAGGAGCAGATGAAGCTGATAGAACTTACGATGATAGAGGTGAGTGAAGATTTCCCGGGAATCGAGATGAGTGGCTATCCGAGTAAGAGCGGTTTTTTGAATATGCGTAAAAAGACACGACTTACTGTGATAGGACCAGCGAAGACAATGAAGACGATAAAGAAGGAAAAAGACTTAATAAGTGCGATCATTTCCTCAACATGATATTATAAAACGAGTAAAAATGCATAAATGTTTGAAGTGCGGTAAGAAGTACGAAAAGATGACGGAAGAGATGCTAAAGGGCTGCTCGGAATGTGGTGGCAATCTTTTCTTATACCTCAAGGATGGCGAAGAATCAAAGGCAAAGGAGATAGTCGAGAGGGTACAGGTAGAAGAGCGGGTAGAGTTGGCGCCCGAGGCGGAGCGGGTTGAGAGTTTGAAGATAATGGGTCCGGGAGTATATGAACTTAATCTGGATGCGTTGTTAGAGAAGAAAGGGGTAGTAATGAAAATAAAGGATGACGGTACTTATGCAATCCATTTACCGTCTTTATTTAAAAAGAAACGTAGCTAACATAACTTTTAACATTCTGCCATGGGGGATGTGGCAATATCTTTTAATTGTGTATGCACTATACTTTAAATGTTAGAATACGAGAATAATAGTTATTAATGAGCGTGAGGGGAAAAAATGGGGATAAAAGACGGATTGAGCAGGTTGTTTGAGAAAAAGGTAGATGAAGACGATTACCTGGACCTTGACTTGGACATAGATGAATACGAGCAGGAACTAAAGGACGATGCAGAAGTGAAGATGTACGTGAAGACTGCGGAGTTAACCGGCTTGTATGACGTGGCGGAGTTGAAAAAGGAAATATACGCAGGCAATATGTTGATTCTGGACATATCACTGGCGAAACGGGACAAGGTTCTGGTAGAGAAAGCGATAAAGGACTTAAAGCTGGCAAGTATGGATGTAGGCGGGGACATCGCGGGTTTTGGCGAAGAACAAGTGATAGTGGCACCGACAGGAGTGAAAATAGAACGGAAGAAATTGGGTGGCCGATAGAGGTACGTTAGTGCGGTGCAGTGTGGCGCGGGACGATAAGTGAAAGAGAGATGCCCTATTTGCGGCGCGGAAAGTAATCTGCAATTTTTAACCTATAATATACCTCATTTTGGCGATGCTGTTCTCTTTGTTGCCACTTGTCCTTCCTGTGGCAATCGCTCTACCGATGTAAGGGTTTTATCAGAGATTGCGGATAAGCAGCGAAGATATGAGCTGGTGGTTTCTTCAGTACAGGACTTGAATGTGAGGGTAATACGGTCATCATATGGCCGCATTGAGATACCGGAGTTGGGTGTATACGTGGATCCAAGCGAAGGGGAATCGTTTATTTCCACGGTAGAAGGCGTCTTGAAACGGGTAGAACGAGTGCTGAAGATACTGAGCAGAGAGGTAGAGGGCGATAAAAGGAAACGCGCAGAGCAAATTTTGATGTTTATAGAGAAGATAAAAGCGGGTAAAGCACGTATGACCTTGATATTAGACGACCCAACAGGTAATAGTGCGATAATTCGTGATTGACATTTTTAATAAAGACTATTTTACTAAAGGAACTATTTTTTTCTTAGTATTTGTTATTCCTTTAGAAGGATAAGGTGCAGAAAAATGAGCGAGTCGGTAATAAGAAATATAAATGTAGAGTTAATGAGCAAGAAAGCCGTTGGTGACCAAGGGATAGAGATAGTGGAACGAAAAGGGCTGGGCCATCCGGACAGCATATGCGATGGTATAGCAGATGCGGTTAGTGTGGCACTGTGCAAGGAGTATGAGAGGAAGTGCGGGATGATATTGCATCACAACACGGATAAAGTACAACTTGTCGCCGGCAGGTCGTGCCCCGTCTATGGCGGTGGCGAGCTAATCTCACCGATATACATCATGTTGGGCGGTAGAGCAACGGGCGATTTTGGAGGCGATGAAATCGCTGTTGATATAGTAACGACAAAAGCAACGAAGGAGTATTTAAAGAAGAACGTAAGGAATTTAGACGTGGAGAGCAACGTAGTAGTAGAGAGTAGATTGGGTAAAGGCTCTTCCGACCTGTTATCAGTTTTTAGTAATAAAACGAAGGCGGTACCTGTGGCGAATGATACTTCATTTGGCGTGGCACATGCGCCTTTTTCGGAGACAGAATCCATAGCTTTCAATGTGGAAAACGAGGTGATGGCGAAATACAGGGACAAGGAGAAAGCGATTGGAGAGGATATGAAAGTGATGGTGCTTAGAGAAGGTGATAAGATAAATGTAACGGTAGGTGATGCGTTCGTATCGAAATACGTGGATGACTACGAGCATTATGAGGTGATAAAACAAGGTTTAAAAGAGTTCGTAAGCGGCGTAGCCGAAAGATATACAAGCAAGGACGTAACCACCCATGTAAATATGGCAGACACACCAGAGTCCGTGTATCTCACAGTGACCGGGACCTCTGCGGAGATGGGCGATGACGGCGCGGTGGGTCGTGGTAACCGATGCAATGGGCTTATCACGCCGAACCGATCAATAAGCTTGGAGGCATCGGCGGGTAAAAATCCCGTGAACCATACGGGAAAGATATACAATTTGCTTGCTGGTAAAATAGCAAACGAAATTGTGGATAGCGTGGATGGTGTTCGTGAAGTGGATATAAAGATCCTATCTGAGATAGGCAGAAGGATAGACGATCCGAAGGTAGCGACAGCACAAATTATTACAAATAGCGGGGTGAACAGCGGGGTAACGGAGAAGAAAGTGAAACGAGTGATAGATGATTGGCTCACAAACATCACGGATATAACGGGGATGGTGATTAGAAACGAGTTGAAAACGTTTTGAATTTAGCCGTAACAAATGGTATTTATGGTATTTGAATAGCTACGGCGGGTGTGTATGCCGGATCATGATACAGTGCGGAATAGGTAGTAGTTCAGTTGCGGATGGGGAACTTAACCAGAGTTAAGTCATGATCTGGCAATTGAAATTCATATTAAGCTTAGGTTGCCGGAATTTTAGTATCGTTGTGGACTCGGACCTCCTATATTAGTCGTGGATCCTAACCGCTATCGAACTGCTTTATATCAACTATGATATTTATAATATTTATGATAAATCAGGAAGTGGTATCCCCGGAATATTTGAGTCAGATAGACCGCGCAGCCCGGCACGTGAAGGCGATGATGATGAACTGGGGCTTTGGAGAAGGCTGCAGCATCATCTATGCCATGCTTATTACGTCCAGTGAGCCGCTATCCGCAAAGGAGATAGGCAAAAAAACAAACTACGCCTATTCTTCAACTATAAACTATCTGAACACGCTCATACGGCTGGGTTTGGTGGAACGGGTCAGAAGTATCAGAAAAAACCTGTACGTGGCAAACGTGAACTTTGTGGACCTGATAAAAGCGGAACGTGAGAAGGTACAAGGGTATCTCAACCAGTTAGGGCGTGACCTCGAAGGGATAAAAGGCCTAGAATCTCTAAACGCTAAAGTTGACCATGCAATCAGATATCTGAAAAAGGCAGAAACAGCAACGGATAAGCCGGAAGTTTAAAGATGCAAAAAATCAGAGTTCCATCCAGGAAAACTGATATAAGTCCTAAAATCGTGCTGACGGCAGATGAAACAATGATGAGCAGGTATCGTTGGGGTATATTCGTGGGATTCTCCACCTGTATGCCGCAAGGTATCGTGCCTGATTGGTTTTATTTCCGCGTTTTCGCACCACCGGTGCCAAGACGAAACGGAATAGCGTTATATTCCGATTTCGGACTCCGGGTTATAGAGGCATCTTTAGCAGAAATGCTAGGTGCAGAAGAAGTTGCGGTTGTTCACCCGCGTGATTTGACGACCGTAGTAGGCAACCGGACGGAAATAATAGGGATTTCGGGACACGATTTCCTGGGTATCAATCCGCCAACTTCGGAGTTCGTGGATATGCTTGATACAGGGCCGCCGTACAATCGTGTGAAGTTTTTTGAACTTATGAACAACCCGGTAATAAAAGATAAAATCGTGGTGGCCGGAGGTAAAGCGGCATGGCAGTTAGCGGATGAAGCGATTATGGAGAAACTGAACATAGATCATGTCCTTCTTGGCGAAGGCGAACTCAGTGGTCCCGAACTGTTCAAATCCATACTTGAAGGCGAGAAACTGCCGCGGATACTAAAAGGAAAAGTGCCTTACACCGAAGAGATACATAACATTCGGGGTGCCACAATTCACGGACTGGTAGAGATAAGCAGGGGCTGTGGAAGGGGCTGCTCATTCTGTACGCCGGATATGCAAAAGCTCCGATTCAAATCTGTTGAGCATATTGCACGGGATGTGAAGACAAATGTAGATGCGGGACAGCGTGCCATCAGTCTTCATTCCGAGGATGTCCTCCGTTACGGAGTCAGAGGTTTAACGCCGGATGCCGAGAGAGTTCTGAAGCTATTCCGAGGTGTTGCAGCCGTAGAAGGAATCAAGAGTATAGGTGTGAGTCACGTAGCCCTTGCCAGTGTGTATCATAATCCAGACCTCGTAAAAGCGGTCTCAGAGACGTGCTATTCCAGGCTCGATCAAGATTGGCTGGGCGCGCAAACGGGGATAGAGACTGGTAGCGCGAGACTGATTGCAGCATACATGCACGGTAAAGCATTGCCTTCGTCACCTGACAAATGGCCGGAGATAGTGAAACAAGCTTTTGGTATCCTCGATGACAATAACTGGTTTAACGCAGCAACGTTGATAAACGGTCTTCCGGGTGAAACAGCAGATGATGTGATTAAAAGCGTAGAACTGGTAGATGATTTGAAAGGTACTTCGTCACTTATCGTGCCAATGAACTTCGTTTCTATGCGGGGTACCGCGTTAAATAGCGATGAATCGTTCACCATGGCGAAGATGACGCCTGAACACTGGCAGCTCATGGGGGGGTGCATAGACCATGATCTAACAATTATGCCGAAACTGCTGAGACGATACAGGAATACAAAGAGCATCAATAGCTGGTTACTCAGCGCAGCGGCAAACTACATAGCACATGCGTTGAAGGGGTATGTGAAGAAGATGAAACGGGGTGAGTCGCCAACAGAACGAAGAGAAGAGAGTAAATGGCTCAATCCTGATCTACAGCACATGTAATACAGATTGCAGAAATACAGATTGCAGAAACTAATTTATATTAGTACGGATTTATGATAAGGTAAAAGAAAAGGGAGGTGAGAGAAAAGAAATGGTGAAGATGCCGGAGGAAGTTATGGATATGTTCAACGACTGGGGCGTTTCAAAAGCAATTGCGACTGTTGATTCCGCCGGGAAATTGAATGTTGTACCGGTACTGACGTTTTCGGTGGTAGATGAGGAAACACTTGCATTTGCAGACGTGTTTTTGGGTAAGACAAAAGCCAATCTGGACGCGACGAAGACAGTAGCAGTTACGGCATTTAAAGGCTCTAAGGGCTATCAGATAAAAGGCACGTTCCTGGAATTTCAGACTGCGGGTGCGATATACGCGAAAAAGAAGGAGCTTGTGAAGGAGAAGTTAAAACTGGATGCGAAAAGCGTAGGGCTAATAAATGTAGAAGAAGTGTATTCTGTTAGTGTTGGGCCGGAGGCAGGGAAAAAGCTGGTATAGAAGTATCCCTGCAGTTATTTTTTTTGTGTATATAAAGTACAAATTCTACATATTCAGGCAGATTAAGAATAGGGCGATTGCTCGCCCATTCTCATCTCAGAACGGTACGTGAGACTTTCACCTCACACCGCTCTAGCATCTCATAACCCTTTCTGTATTGGGCAGCAGTTTGTTCTGTGGCTTTTCGAGTGACCTTCTCAATCGATTTCTTAGATGGCTTTATCAAGAGTTTCCCTTTATATTTACGGAAGTTCCAGCCCAGGAAGTCAAAGCCGTTGTCGATATGAGTGATCTGTGTCTTCTCATCCGATAATTCCAGACCACGTTCCTTCAGGACAGCAAGCACTTTCGCAGTCTATTCTAAGTTTGCAGTAACGAAAAAATCGTCTGTATACCTCACAAAATTCACTTTGTCGTGATTAGAGTTGCCTTTGTCTGTTTTGCCACTTTTACTGGCATGATATTTGGTTGCAATGGCTTTTTCCAGCCCATCCAGTGTCATATTCGCCAATATTAGCGAAATAGCAGAATTCTTGTGGCTACCAGAGGCCATTTCTGTTCCTTAACAGCTTTTGTAATTCTGGTTTGCAGCCTGCTAACGTGTTCTTCGACCTTCTTCCAGGTGATGTTAGTCCACCTGATTTTTGAATGAACGTCTGTAAGTCTCTCGCCTTTAAGCGGCGTAATTGAACTACTTACATTCTGCCTCCGTGCATACAATGAAACATCAATTTGGTAAGTCAGCACCCTCTCGGGTTAGGGCAAATTTGAACCCCTATACGCCTCATTACAAGAGGTAATTCGTTTTTTACCGAATCCTCCACCCTCTATGCCATCGTTTACCCTTACGGGGTCCCTACCCGGATATTCCGGGAGTTTAGGGGGCTTGACCCCAGTTTCACAACACAGATAAGTATAAACAGTTTAGGTGCCATCTGTAAGCCGAAAAACGTTCGTCCATCCACTATAACATCACTATAGCCATTATAGTCTGATTCCGTACCTTTTGGTTTAAGCGTATCAACCCGCTTTCGCTTATCGTCAATCATGACTCTTACAATGGTTCGCTCTACGCTCTTCATGGTGTGTTTTTTTATCCTTGCAGTAGATCTAAACCAGATTTTCAGAGTTTCCACGTTGTTCCGCGGGCTTACCACGTGGGCGGTGCCATCCGCGCATTCCGCGGTAGGATTACCCCGAATTGAGGGGGTAGCCGTAAGGGCAATCCGCGATGCCACTTCTTGCCGGCCGGACGCTGAGCAACGCTGATTAACACGGAAGAAAACAAATCCGTATAAATCCGCGTAAATCAGCGTCCTAAATAGCTAAGTAGAAGTTATACTTTATATACAATGAAAAAAGACCGGCATGTTCTTGAGACGCTAGGCAAGACAAGAGTAGTAGTAGAAGACGGTAAGGTAGTAGAAGTAGGCAAACCACTGCTCAAATACTGTCCTTTGTGGGATAAGATGCGCGGCATAAAGGAACTGAACGAGCGGGTGGTAAAAACAAACGTAGAGTTCAGGATACAAGATTTCGGGATGTGTACCGCGAATAGGGTAGTGGAATTAGAGGTTTTTGTTGGTTTCGGCGCTTCGGAGACGTTCATGACTGCACTACGTCATGGGCTGCTCGATGCTACGGTCACGGTTTGTGAAGGTGCCGGCACGGTGATCACTTCTAATCCTGCACTGGAGCAGGGAATAGGTGCACGACTGAGCGGAGTAATCGAGACAACACCGGTAGCAGGGATAGTAAAGAACATAAAAGCAAAAGGAGGTGCTGTACTCGACCCGCCGGCGATAGACCAGGCAAGAGGTTTGCAGATGGCGCTTCAGCTTGGCTACGAAAGAGTGGGTGTTACCGTGTCCCGGCTGGAAGACGCGGTACAATGTAGAGCAATCAGTGAGCAGGCAGTGCTATTCGGTGTGCATCTCACGGGTATCGCCCGAAAAGAAGCGGAAGAGTTCTGTGAATTCGCCGATTTGGTTACTGCTTGCGCATCACAGCATATAAGAGCACTCGCAAAGAAGAAAGCGATTTTACAGGCAGGCACAGCAATCCCGATCTTCGCGCTCACGACCGTGGGCAAGGAATTGCTTTTAGAACGTGCAAAAGAGGTAGAAGCTGCTTTGTTAGTGAATACCATGCGGCTACCTGTGCTCCCGGAGGATAAGCAGCCGGAACCTATTGTATAACTGAATAGGTACCTTTAAATAATGCACAAATATCACTCTTTATAGTGATGTAACATGCGTTCGGATATTTTAAAAGAAGATATAGAAACTTTACCACACCGCGCGTTATTGATGTCCGCGGGTTTAAAGAGCGAAGATTTTGCGCTGGACAAGCCGTTTATCGGCGTTGCAAATAGTTATAACAACATTATCCCCGG
>JAYEOC010000007.1:0-6091 GCA_034722635.1 Methanobacteriota archaeon | reverse complement strand
ATGATAAAGCCATGTTGATTTCATGTGGGTTGTGGAATTATCATTTGAAGTGCCGCTGAATCGGAGGGGCGGGTAGTGAGTGGTACCTGTTTCTTCCATTTTATGGCTATTTCGCAACAAGTCTAATGTAGACCAGACTTTTAGCATCCCTTTCATCTCATCCATACTTATAGCACGATATCTGTCATTTGGGGACGATGAGTAAGCAATATCAGCTTCAGGAAAATTCTCTTTTAGCGTTTTTCTTAGATCTTCAGCAGATATTTCTGACAGCGGATATTTCTTACTGAAAAAACGCATTAACTCGATTTTTAAACTCTTTATTTGTGCTTGAAACATAGCTGATTTACGGAAATATAAATATGCCGCTCTAAAATCACCTCCAAGCTCTTCCTTTTGCTCGGATATTGAAGCTTCTAAATCTTCATCGCCACATAGATCCACAATTATATTTCTTGCCAAAGTATGACTGTGACTTGTTTTTCCACTTGTTGGATTGATTATCCTATGTAACGCTCCTAAAAGTGGAGTTATATCTTCAAAACTAGTATCAAAAGATAGGGTCACCTCGATAATATGAGTTTTTGCGACTCTTAACTTTAAAGGAACTTCGAATTCACGCCAACTTTTTTTCGGTATCACATTATGAGCTGGTGTGAGCTTAAGTTTGCCCTCATCAGCAAATGTGGCTAATATATTCCCCTTCTCTTCTTCTGTGGGTTGCTCAAAACCTGCAACAACAAAGTCCAAATCTGTTACACTTGAACACGGACACCAGTCCTTATTTGGTACAGCGTCGGTTTTTTGTAAATATCTAAAAAGTAAGCATTGCTTTTGAAATCTACAAAGACGACGGAATGTAACACTTTTTAATTTGAGAGGTCTATTACGTTTATTTTGTATCCATAGTGTAACTTTCCTCCTCGTAAAAAGCTTAGCTTCCTCGCATTCAACCTCTTCTAGATCTCCTAGAACATACGTTACTTCAATTTTTGGTCTCAGTCTCCAGCGGATGATTTGAGGAAAAAGAAAATAAAGCAAACTCAAAATCCCTGCAATTGCCCCAACAATCATAACTATAGTCTGAAACATTCCCGACCCCCTCTAATTTTATTGTTTTGCATTTTGAATTTAAAAACCTTTTCGTGCGGGCTCGTGATTTTAGATAACGTCTTGCGTGTATCTGAAGGTGCCAAAGGCAATTTGGGTGAGGGCATAAGCCCGAAACAGATACACGCTGTTAGGCGTTTAGTAGTATATCCGAACCTAGCTCGCGTATACCACCTTTAAACTGAAACTTTGCACTCATCTTTTACGACTTGACTTTTAGATAGGTGCGAGTATATATATATATAAAACGTGTGTTTTTGCAATGACGTATAGCGCACGCAACTAAAAGCGATAGCCGAATTTGTGGACCTCTTTGAGTTCTTTATTATCCGTTGTCGTGGTTATACACCCTTAGCGATTTATAGCTATTCGAAGAATTCATTTGACAACCTTACCATGGAATAGCGAATAGGTAAGAAAGGCAGAGTAATCCGGCCGATTCAAAATAAAATCGGGTGACTCCGGCTGACAGATCCGTTCGAATTCCGCCCAATCTTCCGGTGTCACCTCAGATTGCGCATTTCCCCAGAAAGACTGGAATGTTGCCGTTAATGCGCCACGGACGTCATCACTTAGCGGTGCCTGAACACTAGTTACAAATGTGTGGCCAACCAGATTCTCCAGATGTGCGTCTCGTAACCAGCCCCGCGTGCATAAGAAATGGAAGTTAGGTTTCATACCCCGGGTGAATGGAGCGATTGCAGGAGTGGTCGTATTGAGCCGTGCCTCCAATAGCGGAAATCCAGGTAGTATCTCTTGCGAAGACCAGAAAAGGATGGCTACACTGCCACCCGGCTTCACTACCCGCGTTAGTTCTTTTATCACAGGCAGCGAGTCGCCCGCCGAACAGCCCTTGGGGCCGATCCATATAGTATCCGCACTCCATACCCAATCAAAAGTGTTATCGTCAAAGGGAAGTTTGTTCATGTCCCCATCCTGAAAGGAAACGTGCTCCGAGAATCGGGACTTATTTGTTAGTTCCCTGGCGTGAACCAGAAGCTCAGGTGACAAATCAAGACCGGTGACATGTCCCGCAGGTGCCACCGCATCGGCCAACCACAAAGTATGCTGCCCTGTCCTGCATCCTACGTCCAGGCCTCGACTTCCTGGAAGTAGCCTCAGCATACGGATCGCCGACAGCATAACAGGCTCTCGCAAAATGTCTGCCAAAGACAGCATACGCACGTAGGCATCCAGGCCGTGCTCTTTACTTGCATTCTTTTTGATTTCCATGTCTGTACACCATCCCTGTTTATTACGACTTACGGGCAAACTCTAAATAAAGCTCACAGAGGCTAAAGCCCTTTTTTGCTGTGTCTAAATACACATCAACCAAGTCCAGGTTGATAGACCTCGTAAGTACAATGTTCCTACATTTAGGCATCTCGGAAGACATCTAAAAATAATGTATGTTTAAAGGACATATAAATACTTCGGTTTTTGTTTTGCTGGAGAAGAGCAAATACAACCCTTCTCTTAAATTAGCTTATGATATTGCAAAGGTTTTAAACTCAAACATAGAAGAGGTGTTTATATTTGACGATGAATGATTCGTTTCTGCTGCTTCATCCGACAGCAACCTTGAGTTCTGCACGACTAAAGTCATTGTCCGACAACGCCTTATCGGCTAATCAGGTTGATTTACCTTCATCCTCTTTTAGCTTCACCCGCAGCTTCTTCTTGACAACCGGAACCAATCGTTTTATCTCTAGCGTTCCATCCGTTTCCAGTTTGTAGTCGTTTATTGGTAACAGATGTAACCCGAAAGACTGTGAATACGGAGATGTTGTTGTATAGTCCTTTTCGTAACCTCAAATCTCTTCTAAAAAACTTTCTGTGAATTAAAAAAGCTTGAAGGGGAAGGGATAAACGTTATTTCTATTTCACCAAAAGAGTCAAGGCTTTCCGTCTAAGAAAAAAGCATCCGTGAACTATTTTGTGTGCAGTATTTTTTCATCTAAACAGATCGTTCGCTCTATGAAACAGAACATCCTCTATGTTGGAATCGCGCTGTTTTAATCGCAACCCCCGAACAATTGCCACGGGTATGCCCTCATTAAATTCACCCATCACGAGATTCGCAGCCGCACATACTTCATCCGCAATAGCTTCCTTTGTTATCATTGCAACCATACCAAACCTATCCAGCTCACCACGACGATCCAGCAGTGCCGGAACGCCGGAAACACCTACGCATATCCCGGAAACGCCATCTCGAAACGCGCGACCGAAAGAATCAGAAGTTAACACGGAGACCTCTTTACCGCTTCGCGCTTCTATCTCCTGCCTGAGCTGTGAAACACTGCTCTGAGGGTCTTCCGGCAGCAATACCGCTTTGCCCTCCTCCACGTTTGACTCGTCAACGCCCGCATTTGCACATACGAACCCATGCTTCGTCTCGACGATAATATTATTCTGCTTTACTATTACAATCTCCCTTGTTTCGTTCAGTATGAGTTGCACGATACGCGGATCTTTATCCGTTTCTGCTGCTATCCGTTCTGCTTCATTACCTGCTTTCACTTCCACAAGGTCCACGACACGGCCCTCGCTCTTCGAGATTATTTTGGATGTAAAAACGATGGCATCCCCCGATTCCAGGCGCAAGTCGTTCTTTTCCAGTGCGTCAAAGAGAATCGCAGTTAAACCGTCACCTGCCCTTATTTCCGGAATACCCTTTACACCTATTATTTCCAGATGGTCCGAGTATTCAAACTTTACCTCGCTCATACCTCTTTCTTTTCCTTTGCGTACTGAAGAACATTTAATTAAATTTGAACATTGTTAAAGATAAGGAGTTGAGATGAAAGATGAAGAAAGAGCTGATGGATATACTTGCCTGCCCGATGTGTAAGGGCGATTTGGAATTGAACATAGAAACGGAAGCGGAAGGCGGCGAGATAGAAACGGGGAGTTTGTATTGTAAAAAGTGCGACCTGCGGTACCCCATAGAAGATAGCATACCCAATCTATTACCGCCGGAACTGATGGCAGAATGAACCTGTGTTAGTAGTGTAAATATGCTAATTCACGGCGTTCTGAGGCGGTGAGATGGAACGAATACAACAGAAGATATACCTGAGTAGAAAGAGCCGGAATTCTATCGAGTTTGAATCTGACGTGTTGAAGATTCCACTGAAGTTAGGTGATGAGACGAGTTTCGAGATGGTTATTATCAATCGTGGCGAGCCAACACATGTGCATTTCTCGCTTGGCAATGATATGGCGGACAAAGTGATGATACTGCAGGATAAGGTGTATGTAATAGACAAAGAGAAAATAGCAGCGATTGTGAGACTGCCGAAGAGCTATGCGGGAACTATAGAGGATATGGAACCCGGCGCTATTTTTGTGAGTACCGGTTATGGCGCCACGAAGAAGAGTTTTTCACTGGCAATCGTAGAACAAGAGAAGCAAAAGAAGGTACCGATAGAAGAGACGGTAGAAGAAGGAGACGAAATCGAGGCACGCGAAGCGAAAAAAGAAAAGAAAGAGGCGCGAACGGTTGTTGTAGCACCAGAGAAGATGGCACTTTTGCGTCGGCTTGCGGTATCAACCGTGGCATTAGCACTGTTTTTGTGCTCTTTCGCTATCATAGTTATCTCGTTTCATCCATTCGTTTTTGCGTTAATCGCCGCTGCACTGTTCATGTTTATTGTCGTTTACAATCTTTAGCCACGCCAAAAAGTTTATGCGATTACGAGAATAGAACTGGTAAAGAGATGATGCCAAAAAAAGTTAGCGCTGTTGTTTTTATGTTATTGCTGGCGGCTGTTACCGTTTGTATTTGCAGCTCCTCCGGTAACGCACAGCAGAATTACGAGGGACCCTGGGTAGGAAATACCTCATACAACGGTGAAGTCGAGTTAAAGGTATCGGGAAATAATATAACACTTTTTTCGATCTCTGTTAAAGAAGTGCCCGTGGACATGTTTGACAAAACCACGGGTTTGAAAATTGGAACTGCTATATCAAACACAAAATATACCTGTAACGCATTTAATGCCCCAATAGTTGACAGCAAATTCAATTACACGCCAACACCGCCCGATACAGAAAATACGATTGCCGGTGTTTTTACTTCTAGTCGCGAAACTAAAGGTACCTGGAAACATAAGCATGTAGATTTGTGGGGAGTTGTCAGGGTTTATCCACTCATAACATGGTCTGCCACACGAGTAGGTGCAGCAACGTCTGCAGCAACGCGAATCGCGATTTCTCCGGCTCAAAAAACCGTTAATCCGGGGGAGACCTTTACTGTTGATATAGCAGTGACGCAAAATCAACCGATAACAGAAATAAAGCTGGATTTACGCTTTGAGCCGTCGCTTCTTACCGTGAACAGCGTAACAACTGGCGGGATGTTTACCGATAATTTTGGTTACTGTAGCGTGGGAGATACGTTCACTATATTTGGTATCGCCACAGGGGGGGCAATATCAACACCCGGTACGTTCGCTACGGTCAACCTGACGGCGGACCCCAAAAACGCCGGGACCTCAGCACTACAAATTCTGAATGTGGATGTAGAAGGTCCCGAAGGCGAAGTGATAAGCGATGTGCAGGAGGGTATTGTTACCGTCAGACAACCGCCGGTGTTTGATACGGGTTATGGCACTTATCCAAGCATCGCAGGCACGCATACAGGCACAATCAAGCCAAAGCGGGATATGAAGGTGTACGAGCTTTACACGTATTCGTGCCCCGGTACGGGTGGGCATTCGGGATCCGTACGTATATGGGATGACACCGAGGTAGTTGCGGACCGGGAGGGTTACACAGGAGATTGGCGCAGCATCCGGTTCTCGCCGCAGTTCGTTCTGCTTGCGGGTCGTACTTATCATTATTGCATACGCACGGGTTCGTATCCACAGATTATTCATGAACGTTCGCTTACAAATGAGTTTGGAACTATCAACTGCACAGAGTTCGTGGATGTGAATGGGCGGTCGTATGACGATAGGATACCGGCGTTTCGGTT
>JAYEOC010000006.1:0-6103 GCA_034722635.1 Methanobacteriota archaeon | reverse complement strand
AAACGACCTTCACACATACTTCTCGCCTCCGTGGCCCGTCACACTCAACGAAGAAGATACTCTGCCACGTGCCAAGAACCAACTCTCCACGATCTACCGGAATAGACACACTTGTACCGAGCAGAACAGCCCTGAGATGCGAATGCGCATTGTTATCTATCCTATCATGCAGGTAGCCCTTACCTTTCGGGACTAACTCGTTCAGAAGCGTGACAATGTCTTGTTTCATCCCCGACTCGTTCTCATTTATTATAATACCGGAAGTGGTATGTCTTGTGAATATAACGCAGATTCCGGATTCAACACCGGCGCATTTTACTAGCTCTTTTACCTTCTCGGTAATGTCAACGAGTTCGGTACTTTCCCGCGTCTTTAGTCCTATTAGTTCCATGCCACTTTCGATGTTTAATTTTAGTATGTAGAATCTAATACTTTATACTTTCCTAAAATAATAAGAGGCGTGAAAATTGCAACTGCTGTTCATACATTCGGATTATATAGAATACGAAGCAAAAGAGAAGACTAGGGTGGCGGAAGAGCTAGAAACGGCAAGCGAGCGTGTAGAAGAAGCTTTAGTCGTTTTCATTGCTGTGGAGCACGAAGACGAGCAGAACGTGAATTATGTAGTGGCGAAAGCCGCGGAAGAAACGGGTTCTATCTTCAATAAGGTCGGTGCGGAAAGAATCGTTCTGTATCCGTATGCGCATTTGAGTTCTGAACTGGCTTCGCCTGATAAGAGCGTGGAGATACTGCGAGCACTGCATGATATTTTGCATGCGCAAGGTATGGAAGTGAAGAAAGCACCTTTTGGGTGGTACAAAGCGTTCGCACTGCGATGTAAGGGACATCCACTGTCCGAGCTATCGCGCAAGATAACGGTTCTTGAAGGTGCAGAAGTCGGCGAAGTAAAAGAAGTAGAAGCGAAATCAAAGGCGTTAGAAGCGGAAGAGAAAGCAGAATCTCAGTTCTTCATCATGGATGATCAGGGAACTTTAATAGCAGCCGATGAGTTTGATTTTGGTGCGGAACAAGCTAACTTGCGGCAGTTTTTCATGTATGAAAGCGAGAAGCGCCGCGCTGTGGATAAGGTACCGCCACATGTAGAACTAATGAAGAGATTGGAAATAGCGGATTATGAACCCTCGTCCGACCCCGGTAATCTCAGGTTTTATCCCAAGGGCGAGCTGATAAAGACGCTATTAGAGGATTATGTAAGGACGACAGTAGCGGAATACGGTGCTGCTGAGGTTGAGACGCCAATTATGTACAGTGTGAAGCATCCCGCGCTGAAAGATTATATTGAACGGTTCCCGGCGAGGCAGTATTCGATGTTGGGTAAGGGCGCTAAGCCAGATTTGTTCTTACGGTTTGCTGCATGTTTCGGGCAGTTCCTTATGAGTAAAGACATGAGTATCTCGTATAGGAACATGCCAGTGAAGATGTTTGAACTTGCACCTTCGTTTAGAAAGGAGAAACGAGGGGAACTTGTAGGACTGCGCCGTTTGAGAAAGTTCACGATGCCGGACATGCATACGCTCTGCCGCGACATGGACGAAGCGTTAAATGAGTTCAAGATGCAGTATGAACTGGGCATGCGTGTTTTAGACAGTATTGGCTTCTCATCAAATGACTACGAGGTGGCGATACGATTCACAAAGGATTTTTATGACGCGAATAAGGACTTTATAACGGATTTGGTGAATATAGCGGGTAAGTCGGTATTGATAGAAATGTGGGATCAGCGTTTTTTCTATTTCGTGCTCAAGTTCGAGTTCAATTTCGTGGATGCGTTAGGAAAAGCGTCTGCGTTATCCACGGTACAGATAGACGTGGAGAATGCGGAACGCTACGATATAAATTATATAGATACGAACGGTGCGGCGAAAAGACCCATTATACTGCATTGCTCACCGAGCGGTGCGATAGAGCGGTGCATGTATGCGTTGTTAGAGAAAGCGTATTTGGAAAAAGAACGTGGCATACCGCCGATGTTCCCGCTTTGGCTTTCGCCGACACAGGTGCGGCTAATTCCGATAGCAGAACGGCATTTAGAATATGTCGAGAGCGTTCTACCGGCTCTGTCAGGGTTACGGGTGGATGTGGATGACCGCGAAGAGACGATATCGAAGAAGATAAGGGATGCGGGTCGTGAGTGGATACCTTATGTTGCCGTGATAGGCGATAACGAGGTGGAGACGAAGATGTTGAGTGTAACAATCAGAGGCGAATCGCACGGAAACACGAAAAAAGGGAATAAACATGAGATGGACGTTCTTGAGTTGAAAACACGAGTGGAGCAAGAAATAAAAGACAAGCCTTTCCGGCAGTTGCCGTTATCCAATAAGCTGTCGAAACGGGTGAAATTCGTGGGTGGGTGAGGTGACTGTAAAAATTGGAAATCATAAGCACCCGCCGATTTATAAAGCGAAGTTAACAAAAACGAGGAAAAAAAAGGAGTGCATAAAAAAAATGGCTAAAGAATATAATATCTGGGCAGTCTTAGTGGTAGTTTTATTGGTGGTTCCTGCACTGGCAAGTGCTCAGGAAACGGGAGAGGGCCAGGTGAGTGACTGGGTGACAATTAATGCGAATCCTGCTGAAATACTTGCCGATGGCGTTTCCACTTCGGAGATAAATGTAGTGGTCTCGTGGCCTGGAGGGGGTGGTGAACCAGCGGATAATGAGACTGTGCATATGTGGACCGCACTCGGTGGGCTTACGGAAGTAGGGAATGAAAGCAATACCGGCAGGTCTATTAACGTAATCACAGATGACTATGGCACGGCAACTGCACTACTATCTGGAAATGAAACAGGCATAGCCACGATTTTTGTAGAATGTCAGAGTGGCGGCTGGAACTTTACGGATGTAACGTTTCGGGATCCGGTGGTAACGACTTTTTTGGCTGAGGACGGGGCATTACCAAAGACGTGGTACGTAGATGACAGTGGCGGTGCAAATTTCACAAATATACAGGATGCCGTAGATAATGCAGCCGCAGGAGATACCATAATTGTTAGAGATGGCACGTACACCGAAAATGTGGTGCTTGGTAAGGAGTTGACCATCCGCTCAGAGAATGGTTACGCGAAAACGCTTGTTCGTGCTGCACGTACTTTCAAACATGTCTTCACGGTAACCGAGGATAATGCAACTATACAGGGGTTTAATGTTACCGGAGCAGTTGCAACGCCTCCATACTACTCACACAGAACAGCGGGGATAGCTCTTGGCAGGGACGTGGACAACTGCAACATCATGGACAATAAAGTCACGGATAACACACAGGGAATTAGTCTATCGTTTCTGTGCGGAAACAATATAGTAAAGAGAAACATCGTGAGTGCAAACATTATCTTTGGTATCTTCCTGTATTGGGGTTCAAACGGTAACAGAATCGAGGATAATATCGCGGACTTTAATGGCAAACGCGGTATCTCCTTGCATCGCGCTAATAGTAACGAGATTGTGGGTAATACAGTGAGTTCAAACGGTAACTATGGCATCTTCATGGAGAACTCGAGGAATAACCAAATTTACCATAATAATCTCATTAACAATACAATTAATGCGGCAGACGATAAACCAGAAAGGAATCAATGGAATCACACAATTCTTCCGGAAGGCAACTACTGGTCGGATTATACAGGCGTGGACGATGGCAGTGGAACCGGAAAGCATGCAATCGCCGGTGATGGGATAGGCGATACCGAGATACCGTATCCTGCGGCGGGGTTTGATTTTTATCCGTTCATGCACGAGAACCTGTGGGGAAGCCTGTGGGAAATAACAGAAAAGGAAATAGAAACAGCTACTGGTACCGGGCTAGCCACTCTTTCTATAGATAAAGGTTACTTTAGTTCTGCGGCGGCTGTAAATGAATCCTCGTTACCACAAGTGGGTAAACCTAACATATTATTCCCGCATGGTTTCTTTACATTCGTTATTGGAGGCCTAAAATCCGGTGATAACGTAACCGTAACGCTAGAACTGCCAGCGGATTTGGCGGCTAATTCGCAGTACTGGAAGTACAGTTCACAGTCTGGAGGTTGGTACAACATATCAATGGCCGATAATGACGGTGATAACATTTTAACGTTTATTCTAGAAGATGGCGGAGTTGGAGATGCGGACGGACGTGCAAATGGCGTAATCTCAGACCCGGGTGGTCCAGCGCTATTGGCTGACCTGACGCTCAATGCCTCAGACCTATCTTTCGTGCCTGTAAATCCCGCAGACGATGATTGTGTGAACGTGAACATAAAAATAACCGCAAATGTGCGTAATATTGGCGGTGCAGACGCAAATAACTTCACGGTTTCTTTCACAGACGGAACTGCTCGGATTGGAGATACTATCATTTCAGCACGTGCTAACTCATCTTCAAATGCTTCGATACTGTGGACAGCGGCATCGGGAGTGCACAACATTAGCGTTGTTGTCTATGCCGGAAATGAAATAGTGGAATCAAATGATACGAATAACGAAGCGGAAAAGGCTATTACAGTGCAAACGAAACCGGAACTCTGCACAACAGATATTTCATTCTCGCCTGTAAGCCCAACAGAAGGCGGTTCGGTGACATTAACAGCAGCTATAAACAATACGGGATGGTCAGCGGCAAGCGATTTTACCGTGTCGTTCTTCGTGGATGGCGCTTTGATCGGGAATGCAACGAACATATCAGTAAACGCACTTTCGAGTTTTAAAGCCGCGATCACGTGGACTGCAGTCTCGGGCAAGCACGATATGAGAGTATACGCAGATTCTTGTGATGTAATCCAAGAATTGAATGAGACGAATAATAACGCAAGTAGAGCGATTACAGTGAAGACGAAGGAGTACCGTCACACTGGAGGTGGCGGCGGTGGCGGCAGTGGCGGGGCATCTCGGGATACAGATGGAGATGGGTACAGCGACATGGTAGAAATGTTCCTGGGAACAGACTGGAAAGACCCTGATGATTATCCAGATGCCGCGGCACCGATACCAATGCGTACTGCTAAACAAACGCCCACCGTTACTCATACGTTCGCACCTACTGAGACTCCTACGCCTACTGCCACACCCGTACCGAGTCCGTCACCCAAATCCAAAAGACGCATACCAGGATTCGAGGCGGTATTTGCACTCGCAGTACTGTTTGTAGTTGCGTACCGGGTGCGGAAGAGCATAAAATAAAGAACTAAAATTAAATGGAAGAAATACTGAAGCGATTCGCGAGCGGGAACTTAAGCATAGAAGAGGCTGCACGAGAACTAAAGTTAGATGGTATAAGAAGGTTAGGTGAATTCGCGAAAATAGACCTGAACCGGCAGTACAGAGCAGGCATACCCGAAATAGTGTTTGCCGAGGGAAAAAAAAGTGCTGACGTGGCGGATATTGCATTGGCACATGCAACGGCAAAGGGCTTTGCGTTAATAAGTCGGGCGAGTCACGAAGATGCGGCAGAAATAGAAACAAAAAACAGTATCGCAGAAGAAGATTTAGAGGTTGATTTTAACGAAGCTGCGAATACGATATTAGTAAAGAAGAAGGGGTATGAGTTTCTCAAACGAGGTAAAATCGGCGTAATCGCAGCAGGAACCGCGGATATACCGGTTGCCGAAGAGGCACGGGTGGTTGCTGAGGTCTGCGGTTGCGAAGTGCTAACGGTTTACGATGTGGGTATTGCAGGCATACACCGGTTGGTGAAGCCGCTTGAAGCATTTGTAACCGCAGATGTAGCGGCTGTGATCGTGGTTGCAGGTATGGAGGGTGCGTTGCCTTCGGTGGTTGCGAGTCTCGTGGATATGCCCGTGATCGGCGTTCCTACGTCTGTGGGCTACGGTATGGGCGGAAAAGGTATTGCTGCGCTTTTAGCTATGTTGCAGAGTTGTTCACCGGGATTGGCTGTGGTAAATATTGACAATGGTGTAGGTGCGGGGACGTTCGCGGCTAAATGCGTGCGTATAAGAAATACCAATAAAGATGGCACTTCTCCCATTTTAGGAACACCACCCACATGATTGAATGATCTTCAGCTTGAAATACTCAAAATCGTGGAATCCGTAAGCCCTACGTTTAATGATGTTTATCTTGTTATTGAAAGCCTCGCTCGCTG
>JAYEOC010000005.1:0-6153 GCA_034722635.1 Methanobacteriota archaeon | reverse complement strand
TGTCGGAGTTACTTTCTCCACGGGTGCAGGTGTCACTTCCGGTCCGTCAAGATATATCGGTTCCGCGAGCACGATACTGCCGTTTTCTGCTATGTACCACCTGCAATATGCACCGGATACATCACCGTTCTCATCGAAGGTGATTTCACCAGAAGCACCCTGATAGTTTATTTCCTGCCCCTCTCGGATGAGTGTCAGCGCTTCGCTTACGGTAGTTACCTCTTTGCCCGGCGGGTTCGCAACTTCCCTTATTGCGGCTTTGATCGCTGTTCCCGTAGCTTCTTCCGCTTTTTCTAGCGCAAGCGCAACCAATACCGCGGCGTCATAGCTGTTAGAGCAGTAAGTGGTAACTTCCTTATCGTACTCGGCTTCGTATTTCGCTTTGAAACTTTCGTATGCCGGTCCTGCCACTCTTGGATCCGGCGTTGTACCGTTTAAACCCGTTACGAGGTAGTTCCCCGCTTCGTCTTTGCCTACCAGTTCTGCCAGTGTCTCATCCCGGAGTCCTTCGGAAAGCAGCCAGTCAATGTCATCCATATACCCTTTTTCGTATGCTGCTTTCAGTACCACACTACCTGTCTCGGGATACGAGCATAGCATAACGAAATCCGGCTCGGGTTTGCAGGCTTTCATGACTTCGGAGTCGAAAATAGTTCCCGCAGGATCGTATTTCACCGATTCCAAAACCGTTCCGCCAAGGGATTCAAACTCGTCCTTGAATACCGCCTCAAAACCTACGCCATACGGATTGTTCAGCACAAGCGTACTTGCCGTTGTGTATCCTTCATTGATTGCGAGCTTTGCCATTGCTTTTCCCTGCAACGTATCGGATGGGCATGTCCTGAAATATAGGTCATTGTCCTCGTATGTGGAGAAATCAGGCGCAGTATTTGATGACGAAATCTGGAGTACACCGTTGCCCGTTGTGATGTCAAGGATCGCCATGCTGGGTCCACTACTCGTAGTTCCGATTATTGCTGGTACTTTATTTACTTTAACGAGCTTAGTTGCTGCGTCCACGGCTGAATTCTCTGACGTCTGTGTATCTTCTACTATCGCCGTAATATCTACACCGAGTACACCTCCGTTTTCGTTTACCTCTTTCACCGCAAGGTTGGCCGCGTCCGTCATGGGCCCTCCATAAGTGCCCAGGTCTCCTGTCAATGCTTGCATAATACCGATTTTCACTTCTTTTTCTGCGGTAGCCACCGCACTTCCTGATAAAAGCAGCGACATAACTAACGATACTGTAACTAAACCAACTAAAATCACTTTTGTTTTCATAATACACCTCCTATTTGGTTCTTCAAAAAACGATAGATTAGTATGAGCTTAAAAAGGTAGTAGTTTTTTTCTGATATGTGCATGAATATAGTGCCTATACGTCAAACATAACCAAACCGAAATAAAATAATCTTATATTAGACTATGTTAGAACTAAAGATATGATACAAAAAGTAGCCGTTGTTTTTGTCTTGCTTTTGCTTTTATCACTGATGCCGGCATCCGCACAATCGGCTTCGGACATTGCAGATCAACATAAAAAAATACTCGATACCTATTCAAAAGTCATAGATACCGTTAGTTACAATGGCACCACATATCACATCATAAAATACTATAATGTTTTTCCATTTGCAGACGGTATTGAGATAATCACAGCCGATGGTTCGCAGGTCACAGACCCGGCAATCGCAAAATCCGTTTTCACACAATCTGCATGGAAAACGGCCGCCATACGATTTAAGCAATACGATATTGCAGCTTTGCAAGACATTAATAAAACGATACATGCGGTTTATGATGCCATAGCCCCAATTGACGCTGCTGCAAGTGCTATGATAGCTAAAATGACCGAGTTAAAAAGCTTATATCTTTTTGGTGAAGGTGCATGGGACGTCATGAAAAGTGCATATCCGGATATAACCACGCTTGAAAGCGAATTAAACGTATTAAATGGATCTTTAAATGTGTGGGGTGCCGCTTCTACAAGTGTAACTACTAACCTTACTGAGATTATCCGTGGTTTTGAAGATTCATGGGCTGGTACAGAGCAGGAACCCGAATTACGGCAGAATATTCAAGAGACACTGCCCGCTCTTGAGGCGCTAAAAACCGAATCGGAGTATATTGGTAGTTACCTATCTAATGTAAGTAGCACCCTTACCGATGCTGAATGCGCACTGAACTCCACTACGAACACAACTTCGGAAGCAACGACTGCGGGATCCATAGTCCACGAAGAAATAGCTACATTTGCGTATTCTGTTGGTGATTTGAATGCTCAAGTGAACGCGATATTAGTGAATATTTCGCCAATTTCTGGTTCAATATCAGAGCAAAGTGCCGGGTTATCCACTGTTGTGAACGTCACGAGTGACGAGACGGACGTTATATATGATTCTTTATATGAGTCCTGGAATTCGCGACGAAAAGCACCCATCATGGTTTATTCCACTCTAGGTGGGATTGTAGCCGTGGTATTCGCGATAATATTTGGTGCTTTGATCTACGTAATGGGTAGCGAGAGCATTAAACGGCCTACAAAAAGGGAAGGAGTAACGGGTGAAGCGGAACGAGGAATGGGGCTAAATGCCCGAGGTAGTACAAACAGAGCTATTACAGGCCTGATAATTACTGCTGTTGGTTTGATCTTGCTTCTGTATTCATTCATAACGGCATATAATTTCTGTATTGGCGAATTTACGTTGGATGAGTCCTTTGTAATGAGGATCATCTTCCTTAGCTGTATGATTGGAATCGGTGTCTATCTAACGGAAAAGGGTGCTACATTACCCGAACATTCTATGAATACTGGCATAATATTAATACCCATTGGATTGACCCTGCTTTGCTTTTCGTTCATGGTTGCAAATACGTTTGTCAATAGAGATTTTATCTTCTTCACTGAGCTGTTTATCGCGAAGATTGCCTTTCTTATATGTATGATAGAAATTGGCGGTTATCTGACGAGCAAGGGTGTGGCGCTAACGGATCGCCCTATGGTTACAGGGATTATACTTGCACCTATAGGGGCTATGATGCTTTTATATTCGTTTATAACCGCAAGTGTGCTTGTTAGCAGCGAATTTATGGATCAGAATACTCTTATAATTGTATTGATATACTTCATGTGTATGATTGGTATCGGCGGGTATTTAACCGGACGAGGCGTGTCACAACTACTAAAAAAACAGTAATACCTGCGTTGAAGCATAATCCAGCGTAAATAACTCATTCTAGCACTTTAGAATCCGTCTTCTCGTCATTTTCGCGTATCGCTATCTTCACCATCGCAGGTCTTATGACTTTATCTTGGAGTACATAACCCTTTCTTGTTACTGCAATAACCGAATTCTCCGGGTGTGTCTCATTTACCTCTCTTGCTACCACCTCATGCCGGAATGGATCGAACTTCTCACCTTCTGCTTTTATCTCCTCAAGCCCCTCTCTTTCCAGAAGCTCATTGAATTGCTTTACGGTCATTTCCACACCTTTTACCAGACCTTCTGACTCATTATTATCGCTAGCATGCGCAATTGCAAGCTCTAAATAGTCCTTTATTGGTAACAATTCCGCTATAAATCCTTTGAGTATATAATCACCAAAATCGCGTTTGTCCTTCTCCGCTCTCCGCTTATAGTTCTCGAATTCCGCTTGTAAATATTGTAATTCAGCAGTTCTTTCATCTGCTTTCTTTGATTCCTCGTCCTGATACAGAAACGTCAAATCGCGTTTCTTTGCAGCAAATTCATCTTCCAGAATCTCAATAGCGTCCCCGATCTCATCCGGTTCCACGTCCTCTTCTTTACCGTCCAAATTCGTGGTTGTTCGCTCCAGTTCAGTTGCGATACCGCGTAATTTGCCTCTTATACCAATCAGCTTGTCTAACTCAGACTCTACCGATTCAATACCGCCTTTGACTCCGCTTTGCAATTGCTGTAGCCTTTCCCTAAACGCATTTGTTCTATCATTACCGTTTTTGTTATCTTTGCCCATAACCTTTAGAAAGAAAAGCAAAAGAAATAACTTTTCTTAATTGTGGTTCTTTCTCATAGTAAAAGGAAAAGCTATGTTTGTGGGTATAGATGTTGGGGGCGCGAATACGAAAATAGCCACTTCCGAGGGGTTCGTGGAGTCGATTTACGCGCCTTTATGGCGAAATAAAGCGGTTCTACATGACGTGCTAGCAAAAGCGAAACAGAAGTTTGAGCCGGAGATAGAAGCAGTAGGCGTTGTTATGACCGGTGAGCTATGTGACTGCTTTGTATCAAAAAGAGAAGGAGTATTGCACATCAAAAACGCCTTAGCCTCCTCGTTTGACGATCCCAAATTCCTTGATCGTAATTGCATGTTTAGGGACGGTTCTGATGTAGATAAGGACCCTCTTGCCTTTGCATCCACGAACTGGCTCGCTTCCGCAAAGCTCGTCTCGGATCAATATGGCGATGCAATATTCATTGACATCGGCAGTACCACGACGGATGTGATACCAATAGTGGCGGGAGAGCTAAAAGCGAATAGAAGAGACCTTGAACGACTCAAATCGCACGAACTGATCTATTCCGGAATTGTAAGAACCAACGTTGCCGCATTGCTGAACAAAGTCAAGATCGGCGGAGACGAATACCGGACTTCTTCTGAACTTTTCGCATTAACTGCTGATGCTTACCTCGTGCTCGGGTGCCTAACTGCGGATGATTACAGTTGCGAAAGCCCGGACAGCTATGCCTTTGCAAATCGCGCTACGACAGAAAAGAGCAGACTAAGTGCGATGCGAAGGCTGGCGAGAGTGGTGTGCAGTGACCTTGAAGAGCTGGGGGAAGAGGGTACTGTTCGTATTGCAGAGCAAGTGAAAAGAGCACAGGTCGAGGAGTTGTCTGTTGCGATGGCAGAGATGAAGGCTAGATATGGATTACAGATAGCAGTATCCACGGGAGTAGGCGAATTCATCGCGCGAGAAGCGGCTGAAGCGTTGAATATAGAGTTCATATCGCTTTCTGCACGTTATGGGCGTACGATTTCGGCTGCTTTTCCAGCTTATGCGGTGGCAAAGTCGCGGGAACGCAGTTTGTAAACGAGAAAGGAGGTAGCTAAATTTATGTGCGAATCAAGTGTGCTAATAGAAAAAGAAGGGGATAGGGAATTACTGATGGAGGATGTGGTTCACGTAGAAATTGATGGCGAGACTATAACATTCAGGGGGATATTAGGTGAGACATTACATGCAAAGGGTCGGCTAAAAGAGATTAATCTGATGAAGCATACGATAATACTGGAAGAATGCAAGTCATCAAAACAGACCGGTCAACAACTGTAGAATGATCACAATGATAGCACCGATTATGCCACCAATCGCACATATCAGAATGACAAGCCATGAGTACGCGATGTCCAATCCAAGAACGAGGTTTGCAACAAAAAGAACGATCAACCCCAGGACTGAGTTTATGATCAGATATATAACGCTCTTGAACACACGGTACAACAAGTAGATTAGTACAATCATAGCAAAAAGAATAAGCAGTCCTGCTAACATCTATTCGCACCGCCTACCAACCTTATTGCGACCTCATACACCATTCCCTGCTCTTGTTGCTTTATCCTCATCGGTTCATTCATGACTTTATCCGAGTAGCAGGAACTACTACGGGTAGTGTATCCAGTATTCGGCATATAGCTTCGTGCCTCATTCTATTACTCCTATATTCGCGCTATATATAAAAGCTTCTTGTTTTTGTCACTACGGCTTTTTCTTGTTAATTATGTGTGTGTCCACTCGTTCTCCCAGATCTTTTGTCATCTCTTTTAGTGCACCGGTTTTTAATAGTCTTATGCCAACGATAGCTATAAATACGCCTCCTAAGGCATTAACAAGTAGGTCGGTCATAGTGTCCTCGAGACTCAATTGCGTCTGCATCCCAAAAATCGTATCGGCGGACCATTCACGGAATTCCCAGACTACACCCATTGCCACGGTAGTTACGATAACGACAAAAGCGGTACCATACTTGTCAGCCTGAAGCCCGCCCCAGTATTCATTCAGGATATAAACTGCGATGAGAACCACAAGTGCGACAACACAGGCAGAAACAAAATGTGCAATTTTATCATAAGATGGGATCGTATCATATGCGTAGAGAACATCGCCGC
>JAYEOC010000004.1:0-6211 GCA_034722635.1 Methanobacteriota archaeon | reverse complement strand
GAACGAGAAGAACTCGCTCTTTGAGTACATTTATACTCACTTAGATGCCGGTGGCTATTTTGTGAATATCGAGGTGGTGCTTCCGCCGTCAGAGGCCCTCGAGAGCTGGTATCAGAATTTATGGCGCGAATGGATACACGAGAAACAAACGGATTTGGGGCTAGAAGACGACTATGAGAGCACTATCCGTAGTTATAAAGAAAAAGGACATTATGATAAGCTTGATACGTTGACCGACCAGTTGGATGCTTTGAATGATATAGGATTCCGAGATGTGGACTGTTTCTACAAATATGGTATATTTGCAATGTATGGTGGCAAGAAATGATATGTACGGTAACAGTGGCATGTATATGCTATGCGACCTATGTTCAGATGGAGATTTCGCCAAATCGGGATGATATACGAAGTACACCCAAAACCGATGTAGTTTCCTGAGGTCGGATTTTGTCCAATTAAATTTAAAGCATATATATCGCCTGTTACAATGCAACAGCGAATGAAAGAGGATAGAGCAATGCTAATGCAGATCGTGTAGATTGATTAAAGGTCACATCACCCCAACTTGCTTTAACACCGATTCAAGAGCCACCGAATGTGTCCGAATCCCCGCAACTTTATACGGATCTGCACCCATAGCAAGCGCGATAAGCTGTGCATAATTCACAATCGGCAAACCAATCTCCTCACCGCTTTCTCGTTCAATAAGCTCCTGATTCCGGTCCAAAGTCATCTGACACCCGGGACATGCCACGAGAACAACATCCGCACCTGCATCTTTTGCGGACATTAGCTTTCTATAGGTAATTTCCCGCGTCAAATGCCGTTGTTCCGGTTCTATCGTATGACCAAAGCCTAGACCACAGCATAAATTCTTTTCCGCATACCCTATACACTCTGCTCCGGTAACAGAGACAAGTTCATCCAATAAATTTGGTATTGCGTGTTTTCTGAACATCTTCGCATAATGGCAGCCGTTGTGCGTGGCAACTCTCAAACCGTCAAGTTCTTGCTTTATCTTCTCCTGTATCCTGCCTCTTTGCGCCCACACTATCTCAGCGACATGAACTATATTCGCTCCTCCGTTGTATTCTCGGTTCACTTTGCTCAGCACTTCTTCATTTACTCGCGTCCCTAGTTCACTCTTCAAGATCCCTGCCGATTCCATAAGTACACCGTAACTTGTTTGACAGACCGGTGCGATATTCGGATACCCCACCTCTTCTGCCAGTGCGAAATTCCGAGCATTCACTACGAGCAGTGTAGAAAACGGTATTTTACCGCCATAATACGCGAAACCCGTGCATGTGGAATGCCGTGGATCGTCTATATAATCAATACCCAACCGATCAAATACGTACTTTATACTCTCTGTGATACCCGGATAATGCGCATCTGCGATACAACTGTGAAACAAATAGATTTTATCCGCCGGAATCGCCTTCTTTCGTTCTTCGAGTTCTCTTCCTTCGGTGTATCTTTTATTCAGTGTTCCATCTACAATTTCTTTTATTTCATCAATCGAATTTTGCGGTATTTCTCGGTAAAGTCCTTCCAGCCCAAGTTCCGACCGGAACTTTTCCATATTACCGTATATCTTCACCCACGTGGGGCACCATTCCGGAAACGCATCTGGTGTGTGTGTATCCACGGTCACACATAAACCACACTCGTAAAGCGAATTGCAGTGTATCTCGGCCAGGCAAGCCTCTTCATTTTGTATGTCGAAGCCTGCATTCTCCCTTAACACCTTTACGAGGTCCGCCACACAATTCCCTTTTCGGCATGCGTATTTACAGGAATAGCAATAAAAGCACATTTCTAATGGAAAATCAGTTATATCTTCACCTGTAATAAGACATTCCATAAGTTTCCGGGGGTTGTATCTTTTATCTAAAGAAGCAGCGGTGCATATAGCAGTGCATGCGCCACACTGGACACAGGCATGAAGTTTATGGATACGAGGATCGTCAAGTAGCGCGCGTGCAGGATTCAGTACTTTGCTACACATGGGTCTCTTTTAGTACAGTTAGAATTTAAACTTTTCCGTTTTTGGCTACATAAATGTCTGATTGTATAATGGCATAAACTGATATATACTTACAGTACAAAATCAAGTCTAAATATAACATACAGAATCGTAAAAGAGACAAATGAAGAGCGGATATATCACCGAAATGTTCAGCTCGTTCCAGGGAGAAGGGGCTTATACAGGCAGAAGGCAAATATTTATCAGGTTTGCGGGCTGTCCGCTATCATGCTTTTATTGCGATACTTCTTATGCTCGTGACTCCAGACCAGATTTTTGCACCGTTTTGGACGAAACCGATTTTGATGACACTTCTCCCCGTAAACCGCGGGTTATTGAAAACCCGGTGACAGCCCAGCATGTGATTGAACTGGTGGAAACGCTAAAAACGCCTGACGTACATAGCATTTGCTACACGGGTGGCGAACCGCTTCTTTCCACGGCGTTCGTGAAGGAGATAGCACAGGAAGCGAAAAAACGGCACATGAATAATTTTATAGAAACAAGCGGGTGTTCAGCAAGCGCTTTTGCGTCCTTAGCGGAGTACTTCGCGTTTGCAGCTATAGACATAAAACTGAGGCACCACCGTGCGGTAGGCGATAGCAACTACGAACGATTGTATGAGAACGAACTAGGCTGTGTAAAGAGTTCTGTGGACCGTGGCATAGATACGATAGTGAAGGTGGTAGTGCTAAAGGGCACGTCTGTGGACGAGATAGAAGCAATATGCCGCGACCTCACGGGTTTTGACCTGAAGTTCGTGTTACAGCCTGTTAGTGCGCCGCGAAATCTACCCGAAGTCGCGCCTGGCATAAAAGAGCTCTTTACGCTTTCGGAAGTGGCGGGACGGTTTTTACAGGATGTTATGGTAATCCCGCAGGTGCATAAATTCATGGGTATTCTGTGATGGGAGCCCCCTAAATGGTTAATTTTTGCCATTGTTACACTCATAGTTTGGGCATTTTTAGCAATATCTCTTCCGTTCTGGTAAATTAAAGAATGACCCATCCACCTAACAGAAAATGAAAGTTTATATATCTTTTACCAGCCTTAACTCCGCATCACTTAGGGAATATGTCACATCAAATACTCCATAATATCTTATTTTTTGCTGATCAAACACTAAATAGGACAGATACCTTTGTCTTTTCCTATTCTTCATATAGGGAATAGGTTAGTACCATAAAAAACCAATCGTAACTGACTTAAATGATGAGTTGACACCAAATTTTTGTTTTTTATCATGTGCTATTCCCCATCCATGCGGAGTTAAGGTTTCTAAATAATCTTCAAAAGTCAAATCATTGTTTTTATCAAGTTTGTTGGTGTAGATTTTAGCAATTTCTTTTTTTATGTCTCGGAAAATCTGGAAATGATAGATCTAATAAATGGTATTCGGTAAAGCTAAAAGAACCATTACCAAAAATTGCTATTTTATACAATGTTTAATTTTTCTAAGGTGTCTTAAAAATTGACATATAAATATTTGGTTAACTGTAACTCTATCACTTGCCATGAATATAGTATGATACACAATATTATAAAAATATCTGCGAAACATCAAAAATTACGATACTTTTGAGGCCATCCAAGAATAGTTTTAAAAAAGAGCAGGAAGTACTTGAAGAAAACAGAGCTGGCTTCGTGAGTGATGTGAAACGGGAACTATTGATGGAGTCATGTCAACTTTCAAGTGCCGGGTAAAGCCGAGACAACTTTATCCGGGCATCCTAACTGTGAATTGCCAATTGACTTCCGTATTTTTTTTGTCTCGGAATTCCGGCCATGCCGAGTGCACATTCAACATGACACTATCGTTTCTTTGTGTGTGAAGCGTTATTCAACAAAGGTAACGAATTTAGTGGTTAGTTTTTCTATTTTGCTCCGATTTTGTTTCTCGTCCAGTAATTCACGAATCATAACCGGATCATCGTTTATTATATTATCCACACCCAAATCTATATACCCACTGACATCTGCTTTCGGGTTAAGAGTCCAGATATGTACACCTCTATTGTCATCATGCGCATCACGCACAAATTTCTTGGTTAATACTAAATTCGGCTCAACGCTATAGAAATCAACATCTAATTTTACGTAATCGCCTATAACATAAGTAATAATCATACCGATCTGTAGATCCGGATTTAACGCTCTTACTTCTTGCAGTGCACCGTAATCAAGTGATGAGAGCACACATTCATCTTGTATGCCTCGTGCTTCAACAATCTGGACTGTTTTCTCTACCAGGTTCTTCTCATGGCCACTTAGTTTCAGCTCGATATTTAGTTTTATCTTACCTTTTGTTACATCTATCACTTCGTCAAGCGTGGGCACTTTTTCTCCCGCAAACTCGGGTGAGAACGAACTGCCGACATCTATCTTTTGTAGCTCCGAATAGTCAAGATCCCATATATTTGCGTCCACACCACCCACCTTAAGTAAGTTGTAATCATGTACCACAACGACAACGCCATCCTTTGTCTCTTGTACATCCAGCTCGGCATAATCGGCTTTATCAGCAATCGCGGCTTCAAAAGCGCTAATCGTGTTCTGCGGTGCATGAGCCGAGCTACCACGATGCGCCGTCACGTACACCGTCTTGTCAATGCTATCAATGTCGTCCTGGACTACGGGGATCAGGAAAAAGGTTGCTATTGCGATTCCCACCAGGCATATGCCAAGAGCAGCACGAATCTGTATCTTACGCACCTCGGGCGTACTGCGAAAACACGGTTCTTTCGGCTCGGGTACAATAATGTCAGAACCCGTTCTTTCTCGTGCTTTATTTTGGTAATACAATTCTGTGAAGAGATTACTGGTAAGTGACGTGAAGACTAAGGAAAGGATAATAGCAATGAGTGAGGTTATAGCTACGAGAACAGAAAAAACAGGTGCAAGCAATACGGGGTTATCTACAACAACATATAGCAATAGCCAGCTCAGGGCACTGAATACGAGCAGTATAACGGTGGAGCACAGCCAGATTAATAGAAACCAGGCCAAAACTGTTACTACTAACTCCAGGAATAGCTTTCGATTTAGTGTGTATGCAAATGCGTCAGAAACTTTCTTGCCTTCTAGCACGACAAAATAGTCAACAAAAATCCATCTGATATACAGCAAATACAACGAGAGGATACATAGTAGTGCTAATATGATAATCAAAGGACTAAAGAACCCGCAGTCACGGTATACGATATTTATTACGGCAATAACCAAAAAAAACGCTAGTACTGCCACATAATATAGTGCTTTTCTTGCTACCGTTGCGGACTCAACCGGGAGTTGTTTGGCGGATTGTCTGAGTGCAGAAACCGCGGTCATTCTTTCGCCGGTCTGATAACTCGCGGTGATAAAAAGTAATCCAAATTGTTCTATACAATAAATCGTGATTATAACAAAGGCAAACAACAGAACTGCGATGATACCGGGGGGGCTGAACAAAAAAGATGCAATCTCTGTGTTGAGCAGGGCCGGATAACCTTGTATATCAAATAAGAAGTCGTAGATGAGATACAGTATCGGTATGATCACGATATTTAATAGAATAGTAAAAAGGACTTGATACGTAATTGTATCGTACAAAGAGACCTTGAACGCAGTGAAAGAATTACGAAATAGCGTTGCGATTCGATATTTTTGGGGTGTGGTTTTGGGTGACATATAGTTATGAGTTTAACTTCTGGTAATATAAAGTATAAGTGCTACATATTTAGGACGCAGATTTACGCAGATTTACGCTGTTTTGTATGGGTAACTCAACACCCTACTATCCGCAGAAGCAGATTACATGAGGGGCATGTTGAATGTCGAGCGTCCATCCGTAGTTATCAAAATCTACAAGAGTTCATAACCCCGAAATATCTCCGGTAGGAATATCCCAAGTTTACTCTTTATATACCTCTTTCCTATGCTCGAACTTATGTAAAATTATCACATCCACCCTGAATTTTCATATAGGATTCTAAAAGGCGGAATTTGAATGCTTCAAAGCCCAAAAAGGTCGTATCTCAATGGCGTCCCAACCTCAGGATTAACACTTATCTTTTTTACCATCTTCTTTATTCAATCCTGAATCTTCTTGTCCTTCACTTTCCTCGCATCTCGTTTGAACTCTTCTGTATATATTACTTTCATTTCCAGATCTCGTCAAGTTCGTCAACATTTTTCAATTCGTAA
>JAYEOC010000003.1:0-6218 GCA_034722635.1 Methanobacteriota archaeon | reverse complement strand
TGGATATACACGAAACCCCCAGCGTGGGCGATAATGACTACGAATTACGTGCAGGTAATGTGATTACAATAGAACCGGGATTGTACTACCCCGAACTCGGCGGCGTTAGATTAGAGGATATGGTGCTCGTGCAACAGAACGGCTGTAAGAATCTAACGAAATGTGAGAAGAAGTTTGTTGTATGACTCAAATACTCAGAACATCATTCTTACAAGGCTGAACAGTATCTTCGGATTCTTCTTTATCATCTCTTTCAATAGCGCTCGTTCCGTAAACTCTTTTATCTTTATATCACCTGCTAAAGGATGAAAGAACTCGTTGAATTCTTTGCTATCCAGGTTTAGTAACAACTGCTTCGCTTTCATCCCGGCATACAGTATTCTACCAAACTCTTTCTTCCATCGCTTCTCGTATTCCATCAACCGTCTCTTCGAGAAGTTCTTTTCCTGCACCGCCTTTGCAATCACCTCGCCCGCTATTTTACCGCCGTGCATCGCTTCTAATATGCCACCACCGGTGATGGGGTTTACATGCCTTGCCGCATCGCCAACTAAAAGCAGTCCGGCTGATACCGTCTCGTAAACAGGACCACTCAAAGGTACTGCCCCGTATATCTCGGTGATTACTTTACCATCCGGGAACTTATCACGTGCGAATGCGTTCAAATATGCGAGTGCACGATGATTAGCATCCGAGACGTCACCGCCGATTCCAACACCCACATTTACTGTATCTTCGCCTTTTGGAAATATCCAGGCATAGCCTTTGGGTGCGATCTCATCGCCGAAGAATAGTTCACCGTAACCCGTGTTTGGTTCGACATCACACAGCAGGTACTGCGCGCAAGTAGAAACGTCCTCTAAACGCAGTCGCGTGTCTATGCCGCCCCATCTGCCAACTCGAGATTCCACGCCGTCCGCACCAACAACGACATCCGCAAAGATACGAATATCTTCTCCCGCTGCGTGTGCATAGATCCCTTTTACCTGTTCTTGCTCCTTTATGATACCATAAGCCGCGGTTTTCACCCGGACGTCCGCACCCGCACGTATTGCATCCTGAGCGAGGGCTTTATCAAATAAACGCCGTTCCAGCACATACATCGCGGCGTCCATACCGTCAACTGATAATACCACCTCAGAACCGTCAGGACCGTGTGTAATCGTGCCTTTCAGTGCCGCAGAGATCCAGTTATAATCAATCTCCACGAACTTATTTATCTCTCGGCTTACACCCTCTGCACATTTCACCGGCACACCGATTTCCGCGTTCCTCTCGATTAGAACAACGTCCAACCCCTTCTCGGCTGCGGTTCGCGCGGTTATGCTGCCCCCAGGTCCTGCTCCTACCACGACCACATCGTGTTTCTCATCTCTCATCTCTTTGCTAACCCCTTTACGGCCATAGCATCTTTAGTTACACGCTACATAGTTAAAGATGTGCATAGTTAAATCGTATGGGGTTAGTTCCGCATCTCCAGCCGGCTACACGTTTTTGCCCAATAACATAGAAAGAAGCGTTTTTCGCGTATCGCACCGGTCCAGAAAGACGCAATTAGCGCATGGCGCATTCACGCTTTTATCGGGATATGCACCGCTTTTTATACGTCTCACGTGCTTTAACGTTTGTAAAGCTCGTGCTCTATCTTTTCTTCTTATCGGTGATTCACGGAATTTTGCAGCTCTTATGTATTCTACAAAGCCTCTTTGTACTGTCGTCTCGAACGTCTCTTCGATTAGCATTGCATACGCAGCCAATTGCATCCTATCGTTTGGCCAGACACCATATTCCGGGCTTTTACCCGTTTTTATCATGCCGGGTATAAGTTCGTGCTCAGTCGTTATCAGCTTGTCCACGCTGCCACTCAACCGCAACTTTTCCGAGACCATCGCGTGTTCTCTATCGTATCCCTGCATTTGCTGCAGTTCTAACAGCTCGTTTGCCGCTCGTGCCTTATTCCACCATGCTTCATCTTCTACTATACCGCACACAAATTCACGTTTCTCGGCATCCAAAACGCTTTCTGCCACAGCATCCAGTTCTTTTTTGTATATATGCTCTACATCATCCACGATTTCGTTGAGTACACCTTTTGCTGCTTTTTCAGGCTCGGCTACCGTCACCTCACATCCGTAAATCTTATGCAGGTTGAACGCTAACTCTTTCCATAGGATACGCTCAATCATGCTTCGTTCGTTGCCGCTTATTAAAAGTTCCACGTGTTCAGGTTCGCGTGCACGGAAATATACCAATCGGGGGCATATTCCATATTGCGTTAAGTCAGAAACTTTAACTTTCGGGGTTTCGTGCACCATTTTGTCACTTTATGATTAGTTATACTCTCTTCATTCTAAAAGAGTGTTTGTATACTCTTTAATTTCCGATAGTTTCTTTTTATAGATAAATACCGACCAACTCAATTTATTTGATAGTTTTTAGTATGTTCCCATAACTATTGGTCATCACTCCACCAATATAATTTGTAAATCTGCTATAACCCAAGAATTATACGTAAAGCCCTTGCTATTGCATCCAAGTAGTAGTCGTCTAAGTGCCCAATAACGTTGATGATTCTGCGTTTGTCAATCACCCGAATCTGTTCGCAAAGGACTACGGAATCTGTACTTAACCTTCCAACACCTGCGGGAACAAACACGTGAGACTGCAAAATAGCACGCCGAATCTTTGTCGTGAATGGTGCAATAATCGTGTGGGGACTGTGCCTGCATTGGCACGGTCAATTTGCAGGACAATAACAGGCCTTAGCCCAGCCTGTTCTGTGCCAACCACGGGGTTTAAGTCGCACAGAACCACATCTCCACGAGAAATAGTTACCATTTGATTTCCCCGTGTGCCAATTGTTTTTCATAAACTTTCAGATTAGGCAAATAGTCGCCAAAGTCTGATTCGGCAGTTTCTAAAGCCTCGTTAAAGAGTATCCACAATTGCCAGCGACTACTATCGCTTTTCAGTTGCAGAAAGTCCACGAAATCACTCACTTCTTGAATGAGTGGTTCTGGCAATCCTCGGATTTTTGCTGTGGTCGCTTCATAAACAGTCATGTTTATTTCCCTCTAATAGTTATATGTAGCCAACCTATAAATATTTACCTGAAAGATAAATGAGAAGAACCACCATTAAATTATACCTCGCACTAGCGCTTATATTCGGTTCTTTATTTCTATTCTCGTTTACTATAACAGCCGTTGCCTATTCCTCTTCGTCCAGTTTGATGATAACCGAGCTCTATCCGAACACGAATACCGCACACGAGCAGGACGAATACGTGGCAATCTCCAACCCGTGCGCACGTTCGATCAACATGGAAGGCTGGAGCTTAACAGATAACGAAGGCGAAATCATCTTCCCGCAGTCCCGTATCGCACCGGGTGAGACTTTATACGTGACAAGAAACGCATCGGCATTCATGGAACAAAGGTGTCGCGTAACGAGTCCGCCTGAGTTCGAGTATGGTACCGACTCTGATCCGGGGATCGTCAATATGCAACAAGCCGGAACTGCATTTGTTCTTCGTAACAGCGGCGATGAACTGATTCTGCAAGACGGGCGTGGTAAAGTAGTAGATACAGTGATATACGGCGATTCGTCCTACAAAGGTGCGGGCTGGCACGAGATGCCCATGCAGAAACCACGTGAGGGTATGGTACTAAAACGTAAAGGGAACGTGGATACCGATACAGCAGACGACTGGGTCATTCTTTTCCGGGGTGCTTCTTATCACGCACCGGAAACGTTCTCGGCTTCTGGCATTGTTACTGCGTTTGTATCGCCCGATTGTAGTTTCGCTGTACTGCAACAGGAGATAGCGGCTGCTACTGCTTCTTTGTGTATCAATCTGTACGAGTTCACGAGTCCTGACCTCAAGGAACTCGTTTTCGATGCTTTGAACCGTGGCGTGGAAGTGCAGTTGATCCTTGATGGCAGTCCGGTTGGTGGCATTAGCGCTGACGAGTTGTGCATTGCTGCGGAGATACAAGAGCGAGGCGGAGAAGTTCGGTTCTCTGATGACCCGTTCATAAACCATGCTAAATACGCTGTCATTGACGACCGGAAAACGGTTTTGATGTCAGAAAACTGGAAACGCACGGGCGTTCCGTTTGATACTTCTTTTGGTAACCGCGGCTGGGGCATTCTGATACAGGACACGGAACTAGCACGTTATTTCAAAACGGTATTTACGGAAGATTTCCGGCGTGCTAACGAATATGCAGCGGATGCCGAGCTAAGAGGTTGTAGCGTGACTCGCAAGGTACTGCAAGGCCGTTATGTACCGCTCTTCGAGCCGTTAACGGTTAATTGCGATTTTACCGTGATACCGGTTTTAGCACCGGATTCCGCGTTGTGTGACGATACAATATTGGGTATGATTAGTAGCGCGCAGGAGTGTGTTTACGTGCAGCAGTTCTCAGCAAGACGGTTTTGGGGTGAAGACGTTAGTCCATACATTGCGACTATTATTACGGCTGCACGAAGGGGTTGTGATGTGAAAGTCCTGTTAGATTCTAAATACCTGGCGGGTGAGAATAATAATGACGAGCTCGTTTCGTGGCTGAATAAAGAGGCAGCAAAAGCTAATTTGAGCTTAGAAGCGCGATTAGCGGATTTGGGGTCGTTAGGGTTAGCGAAAGTGCATAATAAAGGGTTGATTGTGGATGGTGAGAAGGTGCTTATTTGTTCGTTGAACTGGAATGCGAATTCTGTTTATAACCGCGAAGCCGGTGTTATTGTCGAGAACGCGGATATAGCGGGTTATTACGAGCAGGTCTTCTTTCGTGATTGGGATGGTTCTGTGGGTGGTGTGCAGAAGGGGGGTGAAGCGAGTACAGATATGAAGATGAGAATTATGTATCTGGTGTTGACTTTGGTGGTCGTTTACGTTTTTTTTCTGGTGGTTAAATGGTATAAGCGGGTGTAGCTTGCGGTGGATTGGTCTTGGATAAAACCTTTTTCTAAATGTTTTAGTGTTAATCTCGTGAAATCTCGTGCTTTTTTACAATCGCGATACAACCCCATTTCTCAGTATCGGCTTAAGATGCCCCTGGAACTTCGAGCGGATACACACACTTAGCCCGTCTTTCGCCAGACATACACAGGGTCAATGACACCATCAACCAAGAGGTCAAAAGGGATCACATCCGGCCATTTCGCATCGAAAAGCTCGCTCATATAGCATGCCCCGACTATCTTTGGCTCGTACCTGGACACATGATCCAGCGCTTTTTCCGCCGATATATGGACATCCGGCATGGTCAGTCCGCCCATGAGCACGACTACCTGTGGATGGACCGCTGTCACCTCTTCCGAGACCTGCATCCCGACATCCGGCACAAACTTGATCACTTTTGCCTTTGAGTCGTCTAGTAACGGTACGAAAACCTGCTGTACCGGTAAATTCCGGATCTCGTAACTCTTCACCATAATATATGGTACACATAATGCGGGACGTCCATAATACACAATCTGGTCGCCCTCTTTCAGCTCGTCTTCCAATAGAAATTCCTTGAAAGGTCGTGATAACCCTTCTACACCTTTGCGCTTCTCCTTTAGTTCCAGCATAATAGATATGATGCTGCGGGGGGATATATAGGTGATGGGTGATGGGTGATGGGTGATGGGTGATGGGTGATGGGTGATGGGTGATGGGTGATGGGTGATGGGTGATGGGTGATGGGTGATGGGGGTTACTCAAGTACTAAGCCCGTGAGAATAGTTGAAAGCGCGAAAAATGCTAATTCCGTTGTCCCTGTGAAAACGGTTCTCGGATCGCTAAAAAAATGTGTAATATAATTAAATATTAAGTTTTTTTATAAGGTGTCCGAAATGAAAGATAAATAACGAAGATGCTTTATTCGCTATTGATACTGGCGATTTGGTTTTTACTGGTGAGAAGCATAGATTCAACTTTTTATGAATCAAATAAAGACGCTAAACAAACCGTTGTTAACTGCGATTGGTAATCATGAGTTAACTGACCAGGGTAGAGGTAATTATTATGATATGTTTGGCAGATTTTATTATTCTTTTACTGTTGGTGAAACTTATTTTATTGTTCTTGACGATGCCGATTCAAAAAATATTGACCCCGGGCAGATGAATTGGTTAGAAAACGAGTTACAAAAAAGCACAAACTATAGCAACCGGTTCGTATTTATGCACGTGCCTCTTTTTGATCCGAGGAACGGCGAACGTGCAGAGGG
>JAYEOC010000002.1:0-6244 GCA_034722635.1 Methanobacteriota archaeon | reverse complement strand
CTTTCAGTCTATTTCCAGAGTCTTTCCGGCCAGAACTGCCTCTTCACTGACTTCTACTGTTTTTGGCGTCTCCCAGACCAACGTTTCGTCTTCTATGTACCCCTCGTGTATTTTATATGCCTCTGCAAAAACGTCCAAATCCGTCTCGCCGTCTATAGGCCTCCCGGTTGAGTAAGGCACGATAAACGTGTATGTACCGTTCGATACTGTCGTTTGTGAATACGCAAATTCTCTGCCCTGGTTTGTAGCCACATTTGCCGTTATCAATACTAACGTACCGTTTGGTGCGGTTCCTACAATTTGCGCACCTTTTACGTATTCAAACACCTTCACGAAACTCACAGGTTTGATAAATTCAGGAGTTAGTTTTATCTGCCCACCTTCCATTTCTACACCGTGATGCAGATCCTCCGCTTCTGTCTTCGCGTTTTGATAATCGCCCTCATAATGTTCCCAACGCCGAATATCGCCACTTCTAGCGTCTTCAACGGCAAAAGGGATCAGATACTGAGGCGATTCATGCACTAACCGATAGTGCTGCAAAGCAGGAATGACTTCGGTCTTGATAACGGTGCGCGTACCGTCAAACAGGTGCAAACGTGCTTCCAGCGTATTGTAAAACTTTGTAGTCCGTTTCACTCGATCACCCTCTTTTGTCTTCACATGCACGTAGTAGCCTTCCGTGTCGCCCGCCCAGAGCATCATCGCACTGAACTTGTTATAGAGCGAATCCCAGAAATCTACCATCTTGTAATCGCTCACTACATATCGTACATCCAACGCATCTGCAACTACGTTTGCCTCTGTCTCGTTCGTTGCAGTAAAGAATACACAAGCACCCGGTAGATTACCCCGATACGGACCGCCAATACCCTGCTGAAAGTTATTAGCTACGGGGATCCGATGAGCGATGCGAGTAATCCAGTGACCGTAATCCCACCAGTTCATCACAGAATACGCTGATTCTGGGTACTCATAGCCGTTACGTGTTTCCGGCACTGCATATAAAGCGTAATAATCTACGCCTGTATCAGGGGTGTTATCCCGCATCCACGAAAGGGATTCATACCAATCATATTGCGGGCCGCTTTCACTCTTCGCAGTCGCTATTGTACGGCCTTCATATTTCGTGCCCGGGATACCAATAAGCGGTAAAAACAGCACGAGTACAATAACCGCAAAAGCAATACAGGCATCTGTGTGTAAAAACATCTTCTCGGGTTCCTGCGTTTTTTTGGTCTTTGTCTTTTTACTTTTATCCTTCTTTATCCTTTCTCTCGCTCTATTCCGCTCTTGCTCTTCTCTCAAATCCACAAATTCGATTATTTGCCATGCGACAAAGCCACACAAAATCGCTACATTCACGGCGTAATACGCTGCAAATCTGTTCTGCCCGAAACATGCGAGTAGAATCACAATACTCCAGACGACAAAAAAAACCTCTTCCGACCTGTATTTTTTTGCAATGTTATAAACCATCCATGCAAGACCGGCAAGAGCGATAAAGAAAGTCGTATAGAACCAGTTCATGATATTGTCCCAACTCATTGGCTGAACCTCGGCAATCGCTAAATCAATATCAGAAGGAGCAAATATGTACATAAAGGGTCCGGTCAGCGTTGCACACAAAACAGGATTTAAAAATCGTAAAAGAAGTAACGCGATTACGCAAAATCCTAATAATGTTACCGGATACCAATACGGATTTACTTCTCGTGCACTAAACAAAAAGGAGAGTATTGCAAAAGCAAGAAATACTATTATGCCCATGAGCAGAGAAATAGGGTGGAATGTATGGAGAAAGCCGTGAGAAAGTGCAGGTGCTATCATAACTAATGGGATTATGAATACCGGCATGCTGATAATACAAAGATAATCGGTGCTCGTGTCCCGGAGATGGTCTATTATGTATTGAACCAAAGCATATACAAGCAGAATGAATACGATAAGCGGCGCACCCATCCACGTGAGGAAATATAACCCGATTGAGAGCCCTGCTAAAGACGAATACACAAAAGGCATTTTTAAGGATTGCCAATCTCGATCGGTGAAGGAATAAAAACTTATATCATTTTCTTTTGCACTCTTCAGCGCGAGGATGAAGAAGAGTATGGCGATCGTGCTGAGCAGCGTCTCCATCGCGTGATGATCGGTATAGCCCAACAGAGTACGAGCTAAGAACTGTCCGGGAATGATCGCGATTAGTGCTGCCGCCATAAGCCCGGTACCGCGATTATACAACGCTTTTCCGATGTAATAAACCGGTAGTATCGTAAGTGTACCCAACACCGCCGGATAAAATGCCGCTATCACTTCCAGTTCCTGCAGACCTAACGCCGAGCTGCTCGGTTCTATCGCCCGTATGATAAAAGCAAGCGACATGTCAAAAAACGGTGCACCAAAAGGATTGTATGTACCGAGAGGATAAGCGGTAAACGGATCGAAGTAGATACGAGATGGAAAGTGGTGTAATGTGTTTTCAACAAGCCGCAGGTTATACCAGGGATCGTACACGGCAAATCGCACAAAATGGTCTGTGAAAACTGTGTTATACGGTATCGCAGCTCGGATATAGAGCGCCAAGCAGAATATAAACGCTAATATAACGCCACAGATCAAAGAAGTCCTTTTACTCTCTTTTAAAATTGCACTCATGCTTACTCGTTTCCTTCTTTCACATCTTATTTTACATTGCGCTAATCTTAAAAATTAATGCTTCTTATTTTGTTATACTGATGTATAAAATCATTACTGTTTTTCTAATTGGACATCTATGACACTTAACAGGGGGGCGAGAGTAGGAACAAATGCCAGATGTATCGGTAGTAATCCCATCATTGAATGAGGAGAAGACGATAGGACGCTGCATTACAAAGGTAAAAGCGATGTTTGAGGCGCATCATATAGATGGCGAACTCATTGTTGCCGATAATTCCACGGACAATACCGCAGAAATAGCGCGGTCTTTAGGTGCGATAGTAATCACACCCGAAAAGCGGGGCTATGGTAATGCGTACCTTGCCGGGATTTCGCACGCAAAAGGCGATTTTATTGTTATTGCGGATTCCGATGGCACCTATGATTTAGCGGTGCTACCCGATTTTTTAGCGCCTTTGATGAATGGTGATGCGGATTTAGTCATCGGGAATAGATTTGGTGGCGGCATGTCAAAGGATGCAATGCCCTGGCTACATCGCTACGTAGGAAACCCGGGCTTAACGCGGATTTTGAACTGGCTATTTAAGATTAACTTATCGGATACGCATTGCGGCTTTCGGGCGTTCACGAAGGCAGCATACGAGAAGCTGGCTTTAAGCACTGGCGGGATGGAGTTCGCATCCGAGATGATTGTGGAAGCTGCGAGAAAGAACCTGAAGATAAAAGAAGTACCAATAGCGTATTATCCAAGAATTGCACCTTCCAAACTGAATTCGTTCAGCGATGGCTGGCGGCATCTGAGGTTCATGATGCTCTATAAGCCCATACCGTTCCTATTCGTCCCCGGGATGTTGGTATTCTTGCTTGGTGTGCTATTGAGTTTGACAATCCTTCTACTCGGTAATGTGGCGACTTCGCACATGCACTCGCTTATTCTCGGTAGCATACTTGTTATCATCGGTTTTCAGACAATAGCGATGGGCATATTCATGAAGGCCTATGCGGTTGTGCACGGGTTGAGTGAGAAAGAAGGTTTAATAAAAAAGCTGCTTGACTATCACTCGCTGGAAATCGAACTTATCCTCGGTGCTGTGCTGCTATTGGGCGGGTTGGTTATTGGATTAAAAGTGCTGCATACCTGGATAAGCGTTGGTTTCGGGTCGCTATCTGAGATAGAATACGCAGTTGTGGCTATGTTACTTGCTGCGATCGGAATACAGGTGATATTCACCGCGATTTTTTTGAGTGTGATGTTGCTGGAGGATGGCGATTGAACTATCCGCTTTCTCGTTGTGGCTATCCGCGGGTCTCACGAAAATCCCTTACCCGGTATTCTGCCTTATAAGGCGCAAAAACCGTATTATTATTGTGATTCGCCGATAGGTGGATTGCCCAATAGCCATATTGTCCCTCATCCAGGAATAGCTCTATCGAAGTGGTATCATAGAGGTCCTTAGAGTTTGTGATATTCTCCGAGGAATAGTATTTCCAGTAAGGGTCTATAACAGCCCAATTCGATAATCTACGCCAGTTGCCACCGGTGTATATCATCCCGTAGGCGTGACTGCCCGAAGAGCCCCATGCTACCGTCTTGGGTCCTAAACTTTTATATGCCAACCGGCAGAGGTCACGTGTGTAATGAACACAGACCGCGGAGTCTTTCTTGGGTGATTCGAGGCTCGTGTACTGTTTTAGCCAGGTTATTACGCGCTCCGGGTTTTGGGGATACACAACTTCGTCAAGAATAAACGTGGGCTTTCTTCTCTGTTCGAGCGTATAATCTGATAGGTTCCAAATCGGGATACTTTCCTCGACCTGGTAGCGGTAATTCAGCGGTACATGATCCGCGAAATAATAAAAATCTTTGCGGTCACAGCGAAGATCAGCATTCAAATCCCACGGTACGTACCCGTTATAACGTTCGTTAAAGTGCGATTTCAATATGTCCAGGTCTAACTGATTGATATACCCATCGTCATTAAAGTCGAGATCGGTCAAAGCACCGACTGTTTTTCCGTTTCCCGTTTCTGCAGCTACGCATGCTCCTGCTATGACACCGTAGATTATAAAAAGCACCATGCTTAAATACAAAAATACGGATAGCCATTGTCGTGTAGGGGTCATATCCACTGCCTCTCTGAAACCGCTATCGTGCAGGTTATTCCGGGTTTTAAATGCTTTGCTTGCGTTTCCGTCCGGTAACTCATCGCCACAGCTTCGCTAGAACCGGGTACCTGATTGGGTCCCTGACCGGGTCCCTGACCGGGTTCCATTCTGCGGCGGCTTCTACTCGCTAGCAGGATTTGCAGCTTATGCTTTTCGCTCGACATACTCATATCAACACCTCAAATCATGCTCCGAGAAGAGCAATGCTAAACTATTGTTATGATGACTACTATAAAGTCTTTTCTGTTTCGCTTGGCTAAGCATTTTTATTATTCTTTCCCTGCGACTCCTGCCTCTTCAAACGTAGCCATCTCCCGCAGTATCTTGCATGATGCGTCCACGATGCTCATACCCAGTGCGGCACCTGATCCTTCTCCCAGTCGCATATCCAAATTGAGCAGTGGTGCGAGCCCCATGTAGTCCAGAATAGCGCGATGGCCCGCTTCCACGGATAGATGTGATGCAATACTATAGTCTTTAACTCTCGGACTGAGTTCGTATGCGATAAGTGCAGCGGCACCTGCGATGAATCCATCTACAACAACCGGAATACGATGTGCAGCGGCTGCGAGTATCGCCCCGGCTATACCACCAATCTCAAATCCGCCTATCTTCGCTAAAATGTCTATTGCATCGCCCCGATCCGGCTTATTAATATCTAACGCTTTTTTTATTTGCTCTATCTTTCGCGTCAGTCCCGCATCGTCCAGGCCCGTGCCACGTCCCGTTACCGTCTCGACCGCTTCGCCGGTTATAAACGCTGTAATTGCACTGCTTGAGGTCGTATTCCCTATGCCCATGTCTCCAACACCAACAATGTCCACCCCGTTCTCCAGCAGATTCTCCAGCACTTCTATTCCCGATTCTATTGATTGTTTCGCAGCGTCATAACTCATTGCTGCACCCTGGGTCATATTCGCTGTTCCATACGCGATTTTATTGTCAATGAAATTCTCCGTTTTGTTTTTGTTTGTAAACGCGAAATCCGCTGCAACGCCCATGTCCACTACAACCACCCGTGCACCGATATGTCTTGCAAGTACGTTTATTCCTGCACCGCCATTGATGAAATTATGAACCATCTGTAACGTCACTTCCTGGGGATACGCGCTCACGCCTTCAGCCACAATGCCGTGGTCGCTTGCCATTGTTAAAATCACTTTTTGCTTCAGCTCGGGCATATAATTCCCGGTTATTCCGGCAACCCGCACCGAAATGTCTTCTAACACGCCTAAACTACGCAGTGGTTTCGTGAGTGTGTCTTGCCGTGCCTGCGCAGCTTCCATTGCCTCGCCGTTTAAAGGTTCTATCTGTTCGATAGTTTCTTTTAATCTGTCCATATAGGAATTATGTGACTAACTATTTTTAAAGCTATCTTTTTGCGTTTTGGATGTGATGTTTTGCGGGGTGATGCAACTCA
>JAYEOC010000001.1:0-6350 GCA_034722635.1 Methanobacteriota archaeon | reverse complement strand
GAACCAAAACATAGCTGACTATTTCTCTATGGAAAATCAGTCGGCTGTTTATACCTATGATTTCGGTGATAGCTGGGAACACAAGATACAATTGGAAAAGATACCTCCACGTGAAAAGGGAATTAAGTATCCGATTTGTATCAAAGGGAAAAGAGCATGTCCTCCTGAAGATTGCGGGGGAACCTGGGGATATGAAGAGCTTTTGGCAATCCTAAAAGATCCCAAACATGAGCAATACGAAGAAATGCTGGACTGGGTGGGTGGCGAATTTGACTCGGAACATTTTGACGTGGAAGAGATTAGTTTTTATGAACCGGCTAAATATCTTAAGAAGGTATTGGGGTAGATTCTGCGTATTCGATTTGAAAGCAAAAAAGTTATCAAAGAGCGCGAATAATAAAAGCAAGGACAAACGAAAATGTATGGCCAATATTGGGATGCTGTGTAAGAGCACGGGGACATTATTCTCGGGCTGTACAAAAGATACGTGGTGGCTAAGTGCCTGTTTGCAAAAGAAACATTTTTGTAAACCGCATCTCAGGATGTCACCGCTGCCTGGGTGCGATTGCAAGAATGCAAAGCTATTATGAGGCAATTCGAGAGATGCACGACAAATGGGGCGAAAAATTCAAAACGTTTATTGAAGGCTTGAAAGGGAAAGAGCTGTGTGTAATTCTCTTCGGCTCGAAGGCTAAAGGCGAAGATAATTTATTGACTGATTTCGATCTGCTGATCATCACAAAAGCTAAAGAGGATCTGGCATTAGATATTGATTTCCCTGCTGATTTGTTCTGCTATACCCTCGAAGATTGTTTAAAAAAGATTAAGAATCGGAATACAATTCTTTTAGATGCGTTTACACAGGGAAAGGCGATATTTGATGATATTGATGTATTCGATTTTTTGAAGAATGAAGTGAAATATACGGTTGCAAGAAGTGGATTGATACGGTGTGAGGCTGGTTGGTTGGTAAAGGCGGTGGTGTGAGGGGTTGTTTGTGGGGTTTAATAATAAAAATGATGAATATGTTGGTAAAGAAGGAGCAAACATATGATTATTGAAAAAGGCTCATACAAAGAGATGGACATCTCAAAAAAACTTGCAGACAATATAAGAACTATTAAAAAGTTCGGTGCCAAGAGGATAGGTCTATTCGGATCCGCGGTAAGGGGAGAACTGAAAATAGAAAGTGATATAGATATATTAGTTGAATTCGAAGAAGACGAAAAGTTTTCCAATTTAATAAATCTATACTTTTATCTTCAAGATTTATTGAGTAGAAAAATCGATTTAGTTACTCCAGAAAGCATAAGCCCTTATTTAGCTCCTTATATTCTAAAGGAGGTGAAATATATTGAAGATATATCTTGAGTATTTAAAGCACATAAGAGATGAGTGCGAGTATTTAGTGGGGATGTCAAAGGAGCTACATCTTGAAAAATTCGGTGATGATGAAACACTAAAAAGAGCTTTTGTTAGATGTTTAGAAATAATAGGTGAAGCAACGAAGAAGATTCCAGAAGATTTTAAACAAAGTTACCCTCATGTGAATTGGAGAGAAATGGCAGTAATGCGAGATGTGTTACTACATGGTTACTTTGGGATCAATTACAATATAGTATGGGATGTTGTCGTTAATTACATACCTCCTTTGCTTGAGAGCACGAATAAAAATATTGAGTCACAGGGGGAATAAAAATGAAGCCAAATCAGAACCTTTTTACAAAGATTTCAGAACCTGTTGACGAGAATCTCTGCTTTGTACTTATGCCTTTCAGACCAGAAATGGAGGAAATATATGAAGATATAATCCAACCAACAATAAAAGAGCTTGGACTGGAATGTAAGCTAGCAAAGGAGATATTTACGTAGCTAAAACCGATCAGATTATAAAATTAACACGAATATGAACCCGAACCTGATAACTGACTTCCTGCGGAAAAAGAACGTCTTTGCCGTAATCGGCGTCTCAAAGAACCCTGCGAAATACGGCCATCAAGTATACAAAGACCTGAAAGAAGCAGGTTATGTAGTTTACGCCGTGAATCCAACATTAGACGAAGTTTTAGGTGACCGCTGCTACCACTCGCTGATCGAACTGCCCGAAATGCCAGACGTTGTTGATACCGTAGTCCCACCCGCGGTAACCGAAAAGGTAGTTGAGGAATGCAAAGAATTGGGCATAGAACGGGTGTGGATGCAGCCCGGCTCAGAATCCGAACGAGCGCTAAACTTCTGCATGCGAAACGGCATAAATGTAGTGCATGACGTATGCGTGATGGTAAAGCGGAGAGCCTCTCCACCGACAAAATACTAAACCTTTAAATACGCAGATAAAAGAATTGTAAAAAGGGACGATGGAAGAGCTAAAAAAAGGTGGGATATTCTCTATCTCGGACATGAGCAATGTGCGGATAAACATAGGCGAGGTAGTGGAAGAAGAGGAAGAATGGGAGCCAATGGGACCGCACCCCATGCCGCGTATCGCTACGCTTCGAGACTGGGACTTCAAGCTTTTGAAGCGCTACAAGCCGTTTTACGCACCGGTTTGCGACATGTGCTGTCTTTGCACGTACGGTAAATGTGACCTTACGGGTAACAAAAAAGGTGCTTGTGGCATAAAGATGGACGCACAGCAGGCACGAATTGTTCTTCTTGCCTGTTTAGTGGGCTGTAGTGCGCATTGTGGTCATGGTCGTCATCTGTTGCACGACATGATAAATAAATTCGGCCGGGACGTACCGATAGATTTTGGGCCTGAGGTAGATATAGAAGCGCCCTTAACGCGATTGGTATGCGGTATAAAACCAAAGACAATCGGCGATTACGATAGAGTATTCAGTTATATAGAAGAGCAAATAGTTCAGTTAACAGATGCGCTTCATACCGGGCAGGAAGGCTCGTACATGGACTTCGAGTCGAAGGCGTTGCACATGGGGATGCTTGATTCACTGAACAAAGAAGCTGCGGATGTTATCCAGATTGCGTGTTATAAGCTGCCTTCGGGCTTCCCGGGCGACGGACCAGACGTGCCTTTTGTTGATGTGGGTATAGGTACAGTAAACACGAATAATGCAGTTATTATTGTTATAGGGCATAACGTACCGCCTGCGGCTGATATAGGCGTGTATTTAACGGAAAACGGGCTTGACGATAAGGTAGAACTCGGTGGAATCTGTTGCACCGCTATTGACACTACGCGAGTGTACCATAAAGCAAAGATAGTATCCGCACTTGGCCGGCAATTGCGTGTCCTACGAGCAGGTATTGCGGATGTTGTCGTAACAGACGAGCAGTGTATCCGTGCAGACGTATTAGAACTCTGTCAGCGTGTACATTCGCCTATGATCGCAACGAACGACAAAGCGATGCACGGGCTGGTGGATCGGACTGATGACGACCCGGATAAGATAGTGGCTGATTTAGTGAGCGGACGAGTCCCCGGAGTCATAATACTCGAGCCTGACCAGGTGGGCGAAGTTGCGGTGAGGACTGCGCTGGAAATGGATAAGAAGAGAAGGTCGCTAAAGTTTATACTCAGCGATGACGAATTCAACTATTACGTTAACGATTGTATTTTATGCGGGGGCTGCACGCTTGCATGTCCTAACGGTCTTCGTATTGGCGAGGCAAATAAAAGTGCCGCTGCGGGCAACATAAAACCACTTGCCGACTTGTTCGACATCTGTGTTGGCTGCGGTAGATGCGAGCAGGTATGTAAGAAGCATATCCCGATTGTAGATGTGATGACAAAAGCGGCGTATCCGCAGTTGAAAGAAGAGAAAGGGCGGATGCGAATAGGTCGGGGGCCTATATGGGACAGTGAAATAAGAGAGGTTGGTGCGCCCCTGGTCCTTGGGACTATTCCCGGTATTATCGCACCGATAGGCTGTGGTAATTATCCAAATGGTACGGAGGATGCGTGGCTTATCGTAAAGGAGTTTGCTGAACGGAACTATATCGTTACGCTGACAGGCTGCATGGCGATAGATTGTGCGCTCTGGAAGGATGAAGACGGTAAAACGATATACGAGACGCATCACGGTGGGTTTGGCGGTGGCGGTGTTATGAACATAGGCTCGTGCGTTTCTAATGCGCACATACACGATGCCGCGATAAAAGTGGCAAGTATATTCGCAGGGCGACCATTGAGGGGTAATTATGAAGAGATCGCGGATTACATTCTGAGCCGAGTGGGTGCATGTGGTGTTGCGTGGGGCGCGATGTCACAGAAAGCTGCTTCTATCGCTACTGGTTTTAATCGGCTTGGTGTTCCCGCAGTGGTAGGACCTCATGGTGTGAAATATCGTAGAGCGTTCATGAGTCGTCCGGACATAAAAGAAGATTGGAAGCTAATAGACGCCAGTGACGGTTCCGATGTTTATGTCGAGCCAGGTCCGCAGGATTTGCTCGTGGCATGTGAAACGGTAGAAGAAGCGTTACCGATGATGGCTAAATTATGCTTCCGACCTTCGGATACCGATCGCGGTCGTTCTGTAAAACTAACACATTACATAGACCTAAACCAGAAGTATCTCAGCACATATCCTCCGGATTGGCACCTATTCGTGAGGGTGGCAAGTGACCTTCCGCTTGCTACGAGAGACGTTTTATTGAAGAAGCTTGAGGATGAGCAAGATTGGAAGATAGATTGGAAGAAGAAAAAGATAGAGGAAGGTCCGATCAGGGCATACAACCCTTCGTTTAACCCGACCAATTTAGAACGGTTGATACGGGGGAGGAAATAGGAGTAATAAAAATGGGCATAGAAATACCGTTTGACGTAGCGAATATCGGGGGTCCTGAGGCAGGAGATGTAGCACCGCCGGAAGTGATAGGGAGTTATATATCAAGTGCAAGTAGACCTTTGCTCGTGGTCGGCTCGGAGCTACTGCGGGACGGTTTCTTTTTGGATATAGCGATAGGAATAGGCAAAAAGGGTATTCCCTTAGCAGCCACGGGGCACAGTATAAAAGGGTTCGTGGAAAAAGGGTACACGGATAATGTGTACTTTTACAACCTGCATGAACTCACTAATTGTTTACGAGACCCGAACTGGAAGGGCCTGGACGGTGCCGGGAATTACGATTTCGTTATCTTCTATGGCATCATCTATTATTACGCATCGCAGATGCTTTCGTGTCTGAAGAATTTCGCGACTGATCCTTTGATGCGTACGGTTTCTATTGATCGGTATTACCATCCGAATGCGCGGATGAGTTTCACGAATATCATGCCACGGATGGAAGAGGAATACAAGGAGATGCTGAATAAGTTGGTGGAGAGCATAAAGGGGTAGTAACCATGGGAAAAGATAAAGGTAACATAACGGATTTAGAAGCGGAAGTGATATATAACGGTCTGTGCTGCTACTGTGGGTCCTGTGGCGCATTCTGTAAAGAATACATAACCTACGAGAACGAGATACCGGTGACGAAGAAGAAATGTTATGAGATACACGGTGCGTGCTACGATTTCTGTCCACGTACTTTCTTCGCACCTTTTGAAGTAGAAAGAGCGGTGTTTGGTGAGACAAGAACCGATAACCTCTTGGGCTATTACAAAGGTGACATGTTTACCGCAAGAGCAACTGATGACGCTATATTAAAGAGTGCACAAGATGGTGGTGTTGTATCGGCATTGCTTGTTTACTTGCTTGAGCAGGGCGAGATAGATGCTGCGGTTGTATCGAAGACGTCCGAAGATTGGGTGGCGGAACCGTTCGTTGCAACAACGAGGGCGGATGTAGTGGCGGCGGCAGGCTCGAAGTACACACAGTGCCCTTCGGTATCTGGTGTTGGAGACGCTCTGGAACAGGGTTATAAAAATGTAGCACTTGTTGGGCTGCCATGTCACATACAGGGCATGCGTAAAGTACAATTGTCAACGGGCTTTGATGTCGGTGCGGATAGGGTGAAGTTACTGATTGGGCTGCTGTGCTCAGAAACTTTTGATATGCCGATGCTTATGACTAAACTTGAGGAGTTGGGCACGAGTATAAAAGAGGTTGAAAAGTTCAATATAAAGAAAGGTAGTTTCATCGTTTATACGAAAGCAGGTAAGGAGATAAAGACGCCGATAAAGAATATGCGTGGCTGCGTGCGTGAAGCGTGCGACTATTGCTACGATTTCGCGGCTGAGTTTGCGGACCTCTCGGTTGGCTCGATAGGCTCGGAGTTCGGATGGTCAACGGTGATAACGAGAACAGATGCTGCTAAGGATCTGGTGGAGCGCGCCCAAAAAGCGGGTGTTATAGAGATGAAGAAGCTTTCGGAAAAGGAAGTGAATGGCGTGCGGAAGCTGGCATCGTATAAGAAACAAGGAAACTTGAAACGGATCTACGATAAGTG